>NZ_JBFAOG010000006.1:0-270140 GCF_040659695.1 Modestobacter sp. NPDC049651 | reverse complement strand
CGGCGCCCCACCCCCCCCCCCCCGCGCCGCGCCCCGCCCAGCCCCCCCCCGCCACACTAGCCCCCCCCCCCCGCCCGCGCCGGGCGGCCCCCCCCCCCCCCCCCCCCCCACTCCGCTCTAGACGTCGGTGACGCGGATGCCGGCGTGGGCGCCGTAGCGCTGGTTGACCGAGACCAGGTTGATCGTCAGGGCCTCCACCTGGCGGGCGTTGCGCAGCAGGCCGCCGTAGACGCCGCGCATGCCGGGCAGCCGGCCGGCGAGCTGCTGCACCAGGTCGGTGGCCTCGCGGCTGTCGCCGACCACGAGCACGTCGCCGTCGACGGTCGGCCGCGACAGGTCGCCGAGCAGCGGCGCCGAGACGTGGTGGAACGCGCCGACCACGGCGCTGTCGGGCAGCAGCCCGGCCGCCTGCTGGCAGGCGCTGCCCTCGGGGACGTCGAGCACGTAGGCGCCCAGGTCGTCCCAGCCCATCGGCACCACGCAGTCGACGACCACCTTGCCGGCCAGCGGCGTGGCCAGCCCGGCCAGGGTGCCCGCCTGCCCGGCGTACGGGACGGCGATGACGACGACGTCCGCAGCGCCGGCGACGTCGGCGTTCAGCCCGCCGCGCACGAAGACCTCCGTGCCCCCGGCGGCCGGGGCCGCGTGCGCGGTGACCGCCTCGGCCGCCGCCTCGGCCCGCTCGACCTGCCGGGAGCCCAGCAGCACCCGTTGGCCCGCGGCGGCCAGCCGCACGCCGAAGCCGCGGCCGAAGTGGCCCGTGCCCCCGAGGATCCCCACCACGAGGTCCTCGACCGACCGTCCGTCGACCACGTCGCCTCCTGTCCCGCGGCGGCCCGACCGGCCGCGCCGGGACGATCATCCCCCGCGCGGCCGGACGGCTCAGGTCGGGACCACCGACCGGTCAGCGGGAGGGGTGGCCCTCCTGCCACTCGCGGTCGGCGGCGTCGGCCTGCTCGTTGCGCTCGGCGACCCGCTCGAGCGCGTGCTCGGCCTCCTGGCGCGTCTCGAACGGGCCGAGCCGGTGCCGCTCGGCGCAGCCGTCACGCGTCTCCACCGTGTGGTGCTTGAGGCAGTAGAACCAGGGTCCGGACTCCACGGCACACCCACCCTTCATGATCGTTCCCCTGCATCGAGGGGACCATCGTGGACGTCCACGATCCGTTCCTGCAACCGGCCGGGAGCGAGGCCTCACCGGTCCACCGGCCGCGCCCGCCAGGCCCCCCGGACGCCGCGAACGACCCAGGCACTGCCGTGACCAGCGGAGCCGGACCCCGGCTCGCAACGGCAGGACCCCCCGGCTGGGGCGGCCCGCCCGTCGGATGCTGCCTGTGGGAGGGTCCCGGGCCTACCGTGCGCTCGTGGACAGCGGACCCGGCCGGGACGAGGACGCCTGGCTGTCCCGCGTCTGGGGTTGGCTCGCGACTGCAGTGGTCCTCGTCCTGCTGGTGGCGGCGGTCAGGCTGCTCAACGACACGACGGAGGGCTACATCTGGACGGGCGCGACCGCTGTGCTCGTGATCTGGTTCCGGGCGCTGGGGGTGCAGGCGAGACGCCGTCGGCGTTCCGCACATGAGAAGGCGCAGCAGTACCTGCGCTGAGTCCGCCCTGCACGTGCCTGGCCTCCCTCAGCGCGATGTCCCGAGCGACCGCAGCGCCGGGACGACGTCCTCGGTCAGCTGGGTGAGGAAGCGCTCCTGGTCGGCGCCCGGGCCGTGGAAGACCAGGTGGTCGAAGCCGGCGTCGAGGTAGGGCCGGAGCTGGGCGACCGCGTCGTCCGGGTCCGAGGCGACGATCCACCGCTGGGCGACCTGCTCGATCGGCAGCTCGTCGGCCAGCCGCTCCATCTCCACCGCCGACCCGACCGAGTGCTTCTGCTCGGGGGTGAGCGACAGCGGCGCCCAGAACCGGGTGTTCTCCAGCGCGGCCGCCGGGTCGCGGTCGTAGCTGATCTTGATCTCGATCATCCGGCCGATGCCGGCGACGTCCCGGCCGGCCTGCTCCGCCCCCTCGGCGACGGCCGGCAGCAGCTTGTCCGTGTACAGCTCCATGCCCTTGCCCGACGTGCAGATCAGCCCGTCCCCGGCCCGCCCCGCGTACTTCGCCACCACTGGCCCGCCGGCCGCGACGTACACCGGCACCGGCCGCTCCGGGCGGTCGTAGATGCGGGCGTCGACCAGCGTGTAGTACTCGCCGGAGAAGTCGACGGCGTCCTCGGTCCACAGCCGGCGCATCAGGTCGACCGACTCGCGCAGCCGGGCGAACCGCTCCTTGAACTCCGGCCACTCCCGGCCGGAGACGGCGACCTCGTTGAGCGCCTCGCCGGTGCCCGCGCCGAGCACCACCCGGTCGCCGGTGAGCAGCGCCATCGTGGCGAACGTCTGCGCCATGACCGCCGGGTTGTAGCGGAACGTGGGCGTCGTGACGCTGGTGCCGATCTGCACCCGGCGGGTGCGCTCCCCCACCGCCGCCATCCAGGTCAGCGCCGACGGCGCGTGCCCGCCCTCGTGCCGCCACGGGAGGAAGTGGTCGGACACCCAGACGCTGTCCAGGCCGACGTCCTCGGCCCGGACGGCGTACTCCACGAGGTCGCGCGGGCCGAACTGCTCCGCGGACGCCTTGTAGCCGAGCGTGAGGGGGCTGCCGTGGGTGGTCATGGGCCGATCCTCTCCCCGCCGGGCGGGACCCCGCTGACCCGGGTGTGAGAACGCTCCCGCACGCTGGGCAGTCGCGGGCACACGGTGCGTGCATCCCGCGCGCACGAACGTCTTCTCCGGCACACCGCCGCAGGGCATCCTCCGTGTCATGTCCGGGGGTGCGCGGGTGGTGTCGGGTCGGCCGCACGTGCGGCCCGGGCTGGTGCAGCGGTTCGCGGACCGCCCGGCGCCGCGCTCGGCCCGCCCCGCCGCCGCGGTCCGCGCGCGGCACGCCCGCCCGTCGCGGAGCTCCGAGCCGCGGACGGCGGCCTGGTCGCTGGCCGTGCTGCTGCTGGTCGGCGCCGCGCTGGGCACCGCCAACCTCTTCGTCGACGGCGTGCTGGACCCCGGCGCCGGGCGGGTGGTCTACGCGGTCACGATGGGCTTCCTCGCGGTGCTGGGCGGGGCCCTGCTGGCGCGCCGCCGGCTGGACCCCGCCGTCCCCGCCGTGCTGGTGGTGGTGGGCGACGCGGTCTACGTGGTGGTGGCGCTGACCACCACCGACCCCCGGCTGTACGCCCCGCCGCTGATGCTGCTGT
Source organism: Modestobacter sp. NPDC049651 (assembly GCF_040659695.1). NCBI lineage: Bacteria > Bacillati > Actinomycetota > Actinomycetes > Geodermatophilales > Geodermatophilaceae > Modestobacter > Modestobacter sp. NPDC049651. Next base: position 266,905 of record NZ_JBFAOG010000006.1, on the reverse strand, counting down.
TCTGCTGCGCGGCGGCCGCCTGGTTCCTCGGCCCGCGGGCGCTCACCGCCCACCTGCTGCTGGTGCCCGTCGGCTGCGCCATCGCGCTGGCCGGCAGCTACCCGCACACCGCCGCCCTGGTCGTGCAGGTCACCGTGAACGCGCTGGTGCTCGACGTGGTCACCCTCGGCATCTTCCTGCTGCGCCGGCGGGTGCAGCGGCTGCTCGACGAGACCCGCACGCTGTCCTCCACCGACCCGCTCACCGGGCTGGCCAACCGCCGGTCGCTGGTGGAGCAGGCGCCCCGCATCTGGCGGCAGGCGCGCCGGTCCGGTCAGCGGGTCGCCGCCCTGGTGCTCGACCTCGACCACTTCAAGCTGCTCAACGACCTGCACGGGCACGCGACCGGCGACGCCGTGCTGACCGAGGTGGCCGCCGCGCTGGCCGCGACGGTGCGCCCCAGCGACGTGCTGGCCCGCATCGGCGGCGAGGAGATGGTCGTGCTGGGGCTGGTCAGCGACCCCGACGAGTCACGGCGGCTGGCCGAGCGGCTCCGGTCCGCGGTCGCCGCCACCGCGGCGGGCGGGCGCTGGGGCGTCACCGTCTCGATCGGCGCGGCGCTGGCCCGGCCGGCCGACGGCGACCGGCCCGGCGACCTCGTCTGGCAGCTCATCGACCGGGCGGACGGCGCGATGTACGAGGCCAAGCAGTCCGGCCGCAACCGGGTGGTCGTCGCCTCGGGGGTCGCCGTCGGCTGACCGCGCCCGGTCGTTGCGAGACCGCATCGACCGGTGACTGCCCAGGTGGGCGGCGGGTCGGTCTGATGTGATGCGGGCATGACGTTGCTCAGCCCGGACCCGACCGTCACCGTGCCGCTCCCGCTGCGGGAGCAGGCCGACGTCCGCGACCGGTGGCTGACCCAGCGGCTGCTCGACGTGCTGCCGGAGCTGATGGACCGCACCGGCATCGACCTGTGGGTGGTCATCGGCCGGGAGTACAACGAGGACCCGGTGCTGGCGACGCTGCTGCCGGCCACCTGGCTGTCGGCCCGCCGGCGCACGATCCTGCTGTTCCACCGCAGCGACGACGGCGTGACCGCGGCCGCCGTCTCCCGCTACCCGGTCGGCCAGTTCCAGCCGGCCTGGGAGGCGGACGACGAGCCGGGCCTGAGCCCCGCGGAGTCGCAGTGGGCCGCCGTCCGGCGGTTCGTCGACCAGGCCGCGCCGCGCACCATCGGGATCGACGTGTCGGCCACGTTCGCGCACGCCGACGGGCTGAGCCACACCGAGCACGACCTGCTGGTGGCCGCCCTCGGCCTGCACGCGGCGAAGGTGGTGTCGGCCGAGGCGCTCGCCGTGGGCTGGCTGGAGACGCGGCTGCCGGAGGAGATCGCGGCGATGCACGCGATGAACCGGCTGGTGCACCAGGTGATCGACGAGGCCTACTCCCCTGCCGTCATCACGCCCGGCACGACCACCGCGCTGGACGTCGCCTGGTGGATCCGCCAGCGGTTCGCCGACCTGGGCGTCGACGGGTGGTTCCAGCCGACCGTGGGCCTGCAGCGGGCCGGGGTGCCGCTGGCCGACGAGCGCGGCACCGTGCTGCCCGGTGTGCCGTGGGACGCCGTCATCGAGCCCGGCGACCTGGTGCACTGCGACGTCGGCCTGTCGACGCTGGGCCTGATGACCGACACCCAGCGCAACGGCTACGTGCTGCGCCCGGGCGAGACCGCCGCCCCGGCCGGGCTGGTCGAGGCGCTGCGGGTGGGCAACCGGATGCAGGACCTCACCACCGCCGCGCTGCGCACCGGGCGCACCGGGGACGACGTGCTGCGCGCGGCGAAGGCCGCGGCGGCCGCGGAGGGCATCGACGGCGACGTCTACTCGCACCCGGTGGGCGTGCACGGCCACGGCGCCGGCCCGGCGATCGGCATGTGGGACCAGCAGGACGGCGTGCCCGGCGCCGGGGAGGCGCCCGTGCACGAGGACACCGTGTGGGCGCTGGAGCTGTGCGTGCGGGTGCCGGTCGCCGAGTGGGGCGGTCAGCTCGTGCGGATGGCGCTCGAGCAGGGCATCGCGCTCACCGCCGGCGGGGTCGAGTACCTCGACGCCCGGCAGACCGAGCTGATCCTCATCCCGGGGGCCTGAGGGCGCCCGCGGCGCGGGCGTCGGCGAGCTCGGCGCGCAGCCGGCGCACCTCCTCGGTCAGCAGGCCGACCTGCGCCAGCACCTCCGCGCGCACCCGCTCGTCGGCCCGGTCGTCGTCGGCCTGCGCGGCCTCGGCGACCCGGCCGACGAACCACGACGCGACGGCGGCGGTGACCACCCCGAGCAGGGCGATGCCGGCGACCATCAGCAGGACGGCGACCAGCCGGCCCTGGCCGGTGACCGGGTAGCGGTCGCCGTAGCCGACGGTGGTGATGGTGGTGAACGCCCACCACAGGGCGTCGCCGAAGTCGTCGATGGTCGCACCGGGGGCGCCCCGCTCGGCGTCCAGCTCGGCGAGGGCGGCCATGAAGACGACGAGCGACGCGGTGAGCGACACGTAGGCCGCCACCCGGCCGTGCAGCGAGGTGGTCAGCCGCCGGTCGATGACCCGGGCCACCCGGATCAGGCTGAGGATGCGCAGCGGCCGGAGCAGCGGCAGCAGCACGGCGACGCCGTCGATCCAGTTGGTGCGCACGAACCGCCACCGGTCGTCGGCGAGCGCCAGCCGGAGCACGTAGTCGGCGAGGAAGACCGGCCAGGCGATCAGCGTGACCACGTGCAGCGTCGCGAGCAGCCAGCCGGGCAGGTCGGGGCGGAGCACGCCCCAGGCGTAAGCGGCCACGAAGAGGGCGGCGAGGGCCACCAGCGGCCACTGGGTGGCCTCCTCGTAGCGGCGGCGGAGGGCCTCCTGCGACGTCGTCACCCGGTCAGTGTCGCCGGGTCACTTCCTGCGTGCGTCGGCGGTCGCCTCGTCGTTGGCCTTCTGCAGGGCGTGGGCGAGCTCGTCCTTGCTCATCGTCGACCGGCCCTCGATGCCGGCGTCCTTCGCCAGGTCGTACAGGTGGGCCTTGGACGCGTTCGCGTCGACGCCGCCCAGGCTCTCGAGGTCGGTGTCCCGGTTGCCCTTGGCCGACTGCTCGTCGCTGGGGCCCGTGGCGCCCTCGTCCTTCGGCTGCCAGTGGTCGCCGACCTTCTCGTGGGTGTGCTTGACCGCGCCCCACGCCACCCGGTTGGCCCGCTGCTCGTCGCCGTACGCCTCGGCGGCCGAGTCGTGCGCCTTGGCGAAGGTGCGCTGGGCCTTGGCGTCGGAGCGCTGCAGGGTGCTGGGCAGCTCGTCGGTCCGCGCGTCGCCGCCCTTGGTCGTCTTCGGCATCGTCCCTCCTCGGTCAGGGCAGGTCGGCGGTCTCTGCGGACTGCCGGTGCGCGCCCTGGGCGTCGTCCGGGTCGGCGTGCACGGTGCGCTCCTCGGACTCGGCGAGGATCACCGCGGCCTGCACCTCCGGGTCGAGCTCCTCGGTGCCGGGCGCGCCCTCCACGGAGCGCTCCTCGGGCAGCAGGCGCGCCCGGCTCTCGACGTTCTGCTCGGTGACGTTGGCGATCGCCTCGGGGGACGGGTCCTTCATGCTGGGCATGTCGCTCCCCTACCCGGTTCCCCCGGGGCAATCCCACGAAGTGCTAGAAGCGCTGCTGCTCGGTGCCGAGGCCCAGGGCCTCGGCGACGTCCTGGACGTTCTCGAACTGCCGGTGCGCGGGCAGCCGGTCGAGCGCCGAGAGCACGCCGTCGGGGGCGTTGGACTCCTGGGCCTTGGCGACCAGGGCGTCCCGGTCGGCCGGCCAGACCTCCTTGCCCAGCGCCTCGGCGATCGCGGCGCGCCGCTCGATGTCGCCGGTGTTCGTGCCGGGCGGAGTGGCTGCCTGGTGCGGGTCGGTCATCGGTCTCGCGTTCTCCTCTGTCGGTGGTCGTGCCGGGTCAGCTGGGGGTGGAGGCGTCGGTGTAGCGCAGGACGGCGGCCACCGGGATGTCACCGGGCAGGGCCGAGCGCGGGACGACGACGACGTTCGCGTCGCTGCCCACGGCGGCCCGCACGAGCGCCCGGTCGGCCGGGACGCGCGCGGCGTCGGGGACCCCGAGGGCGGCCAGGTCCTCCTGGCTGACGCCGATCTGCAGCGGGTCGGTGCCGATGAGCAGCTGCTCGTCGTCCGGCTCCTCGGCCAGGACCAGGGTCTCGACCTGCGCCTTGCGCAGCGCCTCGACGACCAGCGCGGTGCCCGTCACCGCCAGACCGTGCGTCGAGGCGGCGTTGACCTGCTCGATGACCTGGGCCTGCTCGGCGGCGTCGTTCTCGGCGACGAGCTCCTCGACGCGGCGGTCGATGCCCGAGCGGTCGGCGCCCTCCGCGCGGCCGCCCTCGTCGGTCTCCACGAGCACCGCCTGCATCCTCGGGGTCGCCCGGTCGGTGAAGATCTGCCGCGCGCGGACGTCGCCGGCGACCAGGATGAACCGCGGGTGGACCCGCTCGACCAGGGCGTCCACCTCCGCGACCACGCCGTCGACGTTCTCGACCCACACGTTCTCGGCGGTGTGCTGGAAGCGGTGGTGCGCCCAGCCGCCGACCTTGACCTTCCGCATCAGGTGCCGCTCGCCGTCCACCTGCTCCTGGATGCTGGGCAGCCCCGGGGCGGTGGCCACGGTGATGTCGGCACCGACCCGGTCGGCGACGACCACGACGTGCGGGATGCGCCCGGGCAGCGCGCGCAGCACGGTGACCAGGTCGGGCGTCGGTGACCACTCGGCGGTCTCGGTGCGGGGCGCGTCGGCCAGCGGCGCGTCGAGCAGCACAGTCCCGTCGGCGGCGACCACCACGGCGCGGCCGCGCCAGGTGCCGGGCTCGCCGCCGTCGTTGCCCTCGAGCAGCCGGCCGCGGACCGCCTCGACGACCGCCTCCGGCGCGCCCTGCTCGGTCAGCCGGTCGGCGAGCGCGCGGACCCGCAGGTCGAGCTCGCCGGCGGCGTTCTCGGTGGTGTGCGTGACGTCGGCGCACACGGTGGCCAGGGGGCCGGGGTGGTTGGTCACCGACCCCAGGAAGGTCACGTCCATGGGACGGGCAGCTCCTTCGGGTGCGTGCTGGCCAGGAACCGCGGTTCGGCTCCCGCTCGTGCCCCCCGCCTACCCACGGCCCCCTGGCTCACACCCGGTGTGTCAGGCCGGCGAGCCCGGGTAGGCGGTCCGGGACCGCCCACCACGAGCCGAGAGGAGCCGGGATGACCGAGCGCGACAGCCTCCCGCTGCCCGACTACGACCACCTGCCCGTCGGCAGCCTGCTCTCCCGCGTCCGCACCCTGGACGCCGAGGGCCTGCAGACCCTGCTCAGCTACGAGCAGTCCCACGCCAACCGCATCCAGGTGGTCCAGGCGATGAACCACCGCCTCACCGACCTCAAGGCGGGCACCCAGCCCTCCGGTGGCGACCCCGCCGCGGCGCAGCCCGAGCACGCGGCCGCCGCTGCGGGCGGGTCCCCGGTGTCCGAGGCGACCTCCGGGCCGCCGGTGAACCCGCCGTCGCACGGCGACCCGACCAACCCGGCCCAGCCCCGCTGACCCCTGATCAGTCCGGCTCGGCGGCGTTGTAGCGCTGCAGGGCCGCGGCGAAGGCGGCCAGCTCGTCCTCGCTCCACCCGGCCACCCGGCGCGCCAGCTCGGTGCGCCGGGTGGCCGCCGCCTCGTCCAGCAGCCGCCGCCCGGCCGGGGTCAGCCGCAGCACCTGCCCGCGGCCACCACCCGCCGGCCCCTGCCCCCGCACCACCAGCCCACGCCGCTCCAGGTCACCGACCTGCCGGCTCACCGTCGACTTGTCCAGCCGGAACCGGGTGGCCAGGTCGACCGCGCGGGTGCCCTCCGCGCCGTCGATCGAGCTGAGCATCGACCAGGCGACGAACGGCAGCTCCTGGCGCAGCCGCTGCGGCTGGCGCCGCACCCGCCGGGCGAACACGGTCAGCTCCCGCTGCACCGCGGCGGTCAGCTCCTCGCGCGCCACGACACCTCCCGGAATGTTGTAACGTGCAACCCGGTTATTCGAGTTGCACGTTACAACCTAATGGAGAGGGACGGCGCATGAGCGCGCACGCCGCGACCGGGGAGACCCCGACGCGCACGGTGGTCCACCACCTGCTCACCCACCTGATCGTGCCGGTGCTGCTGGCCACCGGCATGGCGCTGGCCTACCTGGGCGGGTTCCACCAGCCGCAGCCGCACGGGGTCCGGCTGGACGTCGTCGGCACCGGACCGGCCGTCGCCACCCTCGCCCAGGGCCTGCAGGACTCCCTCGGCGACGCGGCCGCGGTGCGCACGGTCCCTGACGTGGACGCGGCCCGCGACGCCCTGGCGCACCTGGACGTCGCCGGTGCCTACGTGCCCGACCCGACGTCCCCGGAGCTGCTGATCGCCAGCGCCGGCTCGGACACCACGGCCACCATCGTGGAGAAGATGCTCTCCCCCGTGGCCCTGGAGCAGGGGCTGCCGCTGCGCATCACCGACGTCGTGCCGACCGCCGCCACCGACCCGACCGGCCAGGGTGCGTTCTTCTACCTGGTCGCCCTCTCGGTGGGCGGGTACAGCTCCGCCATCGCGATCGGCGCCGCCGGCGCGCGGCTGCGGATGCGCCACCGGCTCGCCTTCGGGGTGGGCGTGGCGGCGCTCATCTCCGCCATCGCCACCGTGGTCGCCGGCCCGCTGTACGGCGCGCTGCCCAGCGGCGCCCTGGCGATCGGCTTCCTCTCCTGGCTGTACGTCACCGCGGTCGTCTGGATCGGCGTGGGGCTGCACTCCCTGATCGGCCGGTGGACGACGCTCGCGGTCACGGCGCTGTTCGTGATGCTGAACTTCACCTCCGCCGGCGGGGTGTTCGCGCCGGAGGTGCAGCCGGGCTTCTTCTCCGCGCTGCACAGCTTCTGGATCGGCTCGGGCCTGGTCGAGGCCGCCCGGCGGATCACGTACTTCCCCGCGCTCGGCATCGGTGGCCAGGTGCTCACCATCGCGCTGTGGGCGGTCGCCGGCCTGGCGCTCGCCGCGGTCGCCGGCCTGACCGAGCAGCGCCGCCGCGCGGCCGCCACGACGCGGGCGGCGGACGCCGTCGCCCCGGCCGCCGCTGCCACCGCGGCAGCCCCCGCGCCCGTCGTCCGCGAGGAGCAGGTCGACGCCGGCGCCGCGGAGACCGAGGCCGAGGAGGAGATCGAGGAGACCGTCGCCGTCTGACGGTCAGGCGCGCTCCGCGCCCAGCAGCCGCAGCAGCACCCGCGCGTCCCCCGGCCAGGCTCCCAGCAGCACCGACCGGGGGACGCGGCGCGCGGCGTAGCGGAACGCCAGCGCCACCACGACCACGTCGTCCAGCGGGCCGATCACCGGCAGGAACTCCGGGATCAGGTCGATCGGCGACAGCACCCACAGCCCGGCGACCAGCAGCGCGACCTTCGCCCGGCGCGGCACGTCGGGGTGCCGGCGCAGCCGGCGGACGGTGGTGACGCAGGCGGGGAGGAAGCCCGCGAGCTCGCGCAGCGGGCCGGGCGGCAGCCGCCGGGCCAGCAGCACCAGCACCGCCCAGCTGAGCAGGACGACGAGCACGGCCAGCGCGGTCGCGGTCAGCCAGGTGCGCACGCCCCCATCGTGACCGGTCAGTCGGCGGCGGGTGCCACCAGCTCCTGCCGGCCGATGACCGCGAGCAGCTCGAGCTGCCCGACGGCCGGGCTGCCCGGCGGGGCGGTGAAGAACAGCAGCCGCTGCCGGCCGTCCTCGCTGAACAGCCGCTGGCAGTCCAGCTCCAGGACGCCGAGCGCCGGGTGCACGATCCGCTTGCGCACCGACCGGCGGACGGCGACGTCCCCGGTGTCCCACAGCTCGGCGAACTCCGCGCTCGCCGCGCGCAGCCCGGCCACGAACGCGGCGGCGCCCGCGTCCCGGCCACGCCGGGCCACCGCCGCGCGCAGGTCGGCGACGAACTCCCGGGAGTGCCGGGGGTGGTCCTCGGCCGGGTAGACCGCCCGGGCGTCCGGCTCGGTGAACCACCGGTGCACGAAGCTCGCCGCGGGCCCGGTGCGGGCGGGTGGCTCCCCCAGCAAGGCGGCGCCCAGCCGGTTCTGCGCCAGCGTCTCGTCGAGGTCGGTGATGATGCGCGCGGGGGTGCCGGTCAGCCGGTCCAGCAGCGCGAGCATCGCCGGCTGCACGTGGTCGGTGCCGGCGCCGGCGGCCGGCGGCGGCTGCCCGGCGAGGTGGAACAGGTGGTCGCGCTCGTCGGTGCTCAGCCGCAGCGCCCGGGCCAGCGCGGCGAGCACCTGCGGCGAGGGGTGCGCGCCGCGGCCGCGCTCCAGCTCGGTGTAGTAGTCGACCGACACCCCGGCCAGGGTGGCCACCTCGTCGCGCCGCAGGCCGGGCACCCGGCGCCGCGGCCCGGTCGGCAACCCGACCTCCGCCGGCCGGACCCGTGCCCGGCGTGAGGCGAGGTAGGCGCCGAGCTCCGCTGCGTCCACCGGGCCAGTCTGCGGACCCCGGCGCCGCGGAGCCAGGGGCTGCCGTCCCCCGGGTGCGCAGGGCCTGGTTGCGCTCGTCCGGCGGCGGGACGCTGGGGTGATGACCGAGAACGCATCGACAACCGGGCAGCGCGTCGCCGTCGTCACCGGCGGCTCGCGGGGCATCGGCCGGGCCGTCGCGGGCCGGCTGGCCGGCGACGGGTTCGCCGTCGTCGTCGGCTACGCGGGCAACCGGGCGGCAGCCGAGGACGCCGTCGCCGAGGTCACCGCGGCGGGCGGCCGGGCGGTCGCCGTGCGCGCCGACGTCGCGGACGAGCAGGCCGTGGCCGCCGTGTTCGACGCCGCCGAGCGGGAGTTCGGCGGCGTCGACGTGGTGGTGCACGCCGCCGGCCGGATGGCGCTGGCGCCGCTGGCCGAGCTCGACCTCGCCGACCTCGACGCCACCTACCGCACCAACGTCCGCGGCTCGTTCGTGGTGGCCCAGCAGGCGGTGCGCCGGCTGCGCCGCGGCGGCGCGCTGGTGCTGTTCTCCACCTCCGTGGTCGGCCGGCCGCTGCCCGGCTACGGCGCCTACGCGGCCAGCAAGGCGGCGGTCGAGGGGCTGACCACCGTGCTCGCCAAGGAGCTCCGCGGGCGCGACGTCACCGTCAACGCGGTCGCCCCCGGGCCCACCGCCACCGACCTCTTCCTCGACGGCAAGAGCGACGAGCTGGTCGCCCGGCTGGCCGCGGAACCGCCGATGGAGCGGCTGGGCACCCCGGCCGACATCGCCGCGGTCGTCTCCTTCCTCGCCGGTCCGGACGGCCGGTGGGTGCACGGGCAGACCCTCCGCGCCAACGGGGGGCTGGTGTGAGCTCGGCCTGAGCCGGTCCCGGTCGCCCGGCTCAGCCGGGCGCGGGGAGGCCGGAGGGCGCCGCGTGCTCCACGACCTCCTCCGTGTCGGCCTGGGCGTGCACCGCGGCGCCCAGCCCGAGGCCGACGACCAGCAGCACCGCGAGGAGCACGGCCGGGCGCTGCCGCGGGGCCGGCGCGAGCAGCGCCTCGACCCGCTGCACCACCCGCGAGCCCCCGGCCCCCAGCGCGACCGCGGCCCACGGTGCGCGGACCGGTCGCAGGGCGCGGAGCCCGGACCGGGCCAGCGACCGCGCGACGGCCGCCCGGTCGCCCAGCTCCGCCGCGGCGACCTCGTCGGCCCACCGCTCGGTCGCGAACCGCACCGCGGCCGGCACCCGCACCTGCCACGGGTCCAGCGCGGCGGCGAGCTCGGCCAGCAGCCGGTACAGGTGGTGGCGGTGGACCAGGTGCGCCCGCTCGTGCGCCAGCAGCGCCCGCCGCTCGGCCGGGGGCAGCGCAGCGAGCTGGGCCCGGGAGACGAGCACCCGGCCGCCCGCACCGGGCACCGCCACGGCCGCGACGTCCTCGTCGAGCACCACCAGCCGGCCCGGGCCCCCGCCGAGCTCCCGGCACAGCGCCCGCGCGGCGCGCACCGCGCCGACCCGGGCGACGGTGAGCCGCACCGTCCGCCCGGCGGCCACCGCGAGGAGGGCGAGCGCCAGGACGGCGACGACTGCGGGCACCGGGCTGGCCGCGGCCAGGGCGCCGGCCGACCAGTGCCCCCGGTCGGCCACCACCGGCACCCGCGCGACGAGCAGGAAGGCCAGCACGGCCAGCGCCGAGGCGCTCGCCAGCGCCGCTCCCAGACCACCGGCGGCCAGCAGCCGGCTGGCGGTCGCCGGAGGCAGCCGGCGCGCGAGCCGGGGAGCCAGCCCGCCGAGGACGGCGCTGGCGAGGAAGGGGCAGTAGACGGCGACGTGCACGGTCAGCGCCCGTCCGCCGGCGGCCGCTCGGCCTCCGCCAGCAGCCGCTGCAGCACCGGCACGTCGGCCGGCTCCAGCTCGTCGAGGAAGCGGGCCAGCACCGCCGTCCGGTCCGTGCCGCCGTCGAGCAGCCGGCGCATCCGGCGTGCCGCCGCCGTGGGTCCGTCGGCCGGCGCGTAGGCGTACGCGCGGCCGGACCGCTCCCGGGTGACGGCGTCCTTGGCGTGCAGGCGGCTGAGCGTGGTCATCACCGTCGTGTAGGCCAGGTCGCGGCCGAGCGCGGCCTGCACCTCGCCCGGCGTGAGCGGCTGCCCGGCTGCGGCCAGGGCAGCGAGCACCTCGTTCTCCAGGTCACCCCGCCCCATCGGCCCTCCCGTTGCTACTACGTCGATCGTAGTTGTTGAGCTACAGTCCGGTCCAGTGTCCCCGCCCGGACGGCGGTGGGGCAGGACCGGAGGTGCGCTCGTGGACTGGTGGGACTCGGTGGTCCTGGGCGTGGTGGAGGGCCTGACGGAGTTCCTGCCCGTCTCCAGCACCGGCCACCTCACGATCGTGGAGCGGCTGCTGCGCCTGCCGGTCGACGACCCCGGGGTCACCGCCTTCACCGCGATCATCCAGGTGGGCGCCATCCTCGCCGTGATCGGCTACTTCCGCGCCGACGTCGGCCGGCTGGTCGCCGGGTTCGCCCGCGGGCTCGGCTCGGCGGAGGCCCGGCGGACCGCCGCCTGGCGCGAGGCGCTGGCCGTCGTCGTGGGCACCGTGCCCATCGGGGTCGTCGGCCTGCTCACCAAGGACCTCGTCTCCGGCCCGCTGCGCAGCCTCTGGGTGGTGGCCGGCGGGCTGGTCGGCTGGAGCGCCGTCATGGTGGTCGCCGAGCGCCGGGCCCGGCAGGACCGGGCCGAGGGGTCGGTCACCCTGGTCGACGCGCTGGTGGTCGGGCTGGTGCAGTGCGCCGCGCTGGTGCCCGGGGTCTCCCGGTCCGGCGCGACGATCAGCGCCGAGCTGCTGCGCGGCATCGACCGGGTCAGCGCCACCCGGCTGTCGTTCCTGCTGTCGATCCCCGCGCTGGTCGCGGCAGGCGGGCTGGAGGCGGCGAGCGAGGGCGGCAACGTCGCGGCCACCGTCGGCTGGGGGCCCACCCTGCTGGCCACCGCGGTGAGCCTCGTCGTCGCCTGGGCGTCGATCGCCTGGCTGCTGCGGCTGGTCGCCGGCCACCCCATCACCGTGTTCGTCGGTTACCGCGTCGCCCTGGGCGTCGCGCTCGCCGTCGCCCTCGCCGCGGGCTGGCTCGCGGCGACCTGACCCGTTCCCGAGGAGGACCACCATGGCGCTGCCCCCGCCCATCGACGACCTGGTGGCCGAGGCCACCGGGCGGCGTGCCCGGCAGGACGCCGTCGTCCCGCCCACCGGCGGCCCGGCGGGCAACGCCCGGCTCACCGCCTGGACCGGCGTCCTGCTGCTGGCGCTCACCTGCGCCGAGCTGGTCACCCTCCTCGACGTCAGCGGGCTGATCAGCTGGCACGTCGCGATCGGCGCGCTGCTGGTGCCCGTCGCGCTGCTGAAGACGGCGAGCACCTCGTGGCGGATCGTGCGCTACTACACCGGCCACCGGCCCTACCGGGCCGCCGGCCCCCCACCGCTGCTGCTGCGGGTGCTGGGGCCGCTGGTCGTGGCCTCGACCCTGGGGCTGCTCGCGTCGGGCATCGTGCTGGTGTCGGTCGGCGACGACCGCGGGCACCGGACGCTGTTCACCGCGCTGGGCCGGCGGGTCGACCTGGTGACCGTGCACCAGGCACTGTTCATCGCGTTCGCCGTCTGCGCAGGCCTCCACCTGCTGGCCCGGGCGGTCCGCGCGGTCGAGCTGCTCACCGGGCGGGCCACCCGCGGCCCCGGCGGGCGGACCGGGGTGCCCGGCCGGCTCGGCCGGCTGGGGGCGCTCACCGCCGCCGCGGTCGCGGCCCTGGTCGCGGTGGTGCTGCTGCTGCCGCAGGCGTCCGGCTGGCACGACGGCGGGGACGACGGCGACGGCGGGCCGCCCGGGGCGCACGCCGCCGTGCACCGACCTCCCAACGGGTGAACCCGGCCGGGGCGACTCACCGTGCACGACCGGATGGCCGATGACCGGTCCATGGGCACCGCACGCGCACACCTGCTCCCCGGCGCACCCCGGGCCGGTCTGGCGGTGGTCGGCGGCCTGGCGGTGCTGGGCCTCGCCGCCGCCCCGGGCGGTGGACCGGGCTCGGTCACCGGGACAGCCACCGTCGTGCTCACCGGCGCCCTGACCCTCGCACTGGGCGGCGTCCTGCACTGGCGGGCCCTCCGGGTGCGCCAGGAGCGGGCCGTCTGGACCCGGCTCACCGTCACCGCGGCGCTGCTCGGCCTGGGGGCCCTGGGCACCGCGCTGTGCAGCGTCGTGCCGGGCTGGCAGGACGCGGGCGCGCTGCCGGCCTGCTGCGCGGTCGTGGTCACCTTCCCGGCGGTCTACGGCGGGCTGCTGCGCTGGAACCGCTACTCGACCAGCCTCGCCGACCCCAACGACACCCTCAACGGCTGCTCGGCGGTGGCCGTCGCGGTCGCGATCGGCAACCTGGTCGTCGACCACGTCGGCGGCCGGCTCGACGAGCTGCCCGACTGGCGCCTGCAGCCGCTGCTCGCAGCGGCCGCGGCGACGGTCGTCTACATCGGCACGACGTGGGTGATGGCGGTCATCGCCGAGCTGCGCCGCGACCCCCGCATCTGGCTGGTCACCGGCGCGCTGACCGCTGTCTGCGCAGCCTCCCTCATCGGCCTGGTCACCAGCGGCACCGCACTGGGCTGGCTGACCGGGCTCACCGCTCTCGCCGTCGCGCTGGTCAGCGCCGCGGCGGCGCTGCAGCCCCGGCCCTCCACCCCGCAGCCCGCCGACCCGGTCGACTCCACCGTCGGCGCCTTCGTCGTCATCACCGTCGCCACGCTCAGCCTCGCCGTCGACGCCCTGACCGGCCCGACCTGGGTGACGACGGCGTGCGCCGGGGCCGCCGCGATCGGGTCGAGCCTGCGGCTGCTGGTCAACGTGCGCGACCTCGCCCAGCTGGCGATCAGCCGCCGCGAGGCGCTGACCGACGACCTGACCGGGCTGGCCAACCGCCGCGCCGTGGTGCGCCAGATCGAGGACCTGTGCAGCGCCGGTGACGGCTTCGCGCTGGCCCTCATCGACCTGGACAAGTTCAAGGAGGTCAACGACGGCCTGGGGCACTCGGCAGGCGACGACCTGCTGCGGCTGGTCGCCCGGCGGCTGGAGTCACGCGTGCGCCAGGGCGAGCTGGTCGGCCGGCTCGGCGGCGACGAGTTCGCCGTCGTCGTCCCGATCACCGGCGGGCAGGACCAGGTCGCGGCCGCCACGGCCCTCGGGGCCCACCTGCAGAGCTGGGTGGGCGAGCCGTACGAGCTGGCCGGGCTCACCCTGCACGTCGGGGTCAGCGCGGGGATCGCCGTCCACGGCCACCCGGCCGGCGGCACCGGCAGCTGCTCGACCCAGCTGCTGCGGCACGCCGACACGGCCATGTACGAGGCGAAGCGCACCGGCGCGGGCGCGGTGCTGCACGACAGCAGCCGGCACGTCGACACCAGCGGCCGGCTGGCGCTCGTCGAGGAGCTCCGCACCGGCCTGGCCACCGGTCAGCTGGTGCTGCACCACCAGCCGCAGGTCGACGTGCGCACCGGGCGCACGGTCGGCGTCGAGGCGCTGGTCCGCTGGGAGCACCCCACCCGGGGCCTGCTGACCCCGGCGGACTTCCTGCCGCTCGCCGAGCTGCACGGGCTGATGGGACCCCTCACCGAGCGGGTGCTCCAGCAGGCCGTGGCCCAGCTCGCGCAGTGGCGCCGCGAGCGCGTCCCGCTGCGCATGTCGGTGAACCTGTCGGCCAGCAACCTGCTCGACACCGGGCTGCCCGGCCGGCTGGCCGATCTGCTGGCCCAGCACGGCGTGCCGGCGTCCGCGCTGGTGCTCGAGGTGACCGAGACGGTGCTGATGAGCGACCCCGAGCTGAGCATGACGGTGGTCAGCGCGCTGGCCGACCTGGGCAGCGCCGTGAGCATCGACGACTTCGGCACCGGCTACGCGTCGCTGACCTACCTGCGCGAGCTGCCGGTGGCCGAGCTGAAGCTGGACCGCTCGTTCACCGCCGACCTGCTCACCGACGCCCGCGCCGCCGCCATCGTGAGCAGCACGATCGAGCTGGCCCACCGGCTCGGTCTGCGCGTGGTCGCCGAGGGCGTGGAGCAGGTGTCGACCCTGGCCCAGCTGGAGGCGCTGGGCTGCGACGAGACGCAGGGCTACCTGCACGCCCGGCCGCTGCCCGCCGCCGAGCTGCGCACCTGGCTCGCCGCCGCCGAGCCGCTGCTGCCCCCGGTGCCCGTTCAGGCCTGAGCGGGCACGTCGGGGTCGAGCGCCGGGACGCGCTCCTCCCCCACCGTCGGCTCGTCCTTGGGCCGGCCGCGCCGGTGGTCCCAGACGTCGCGCGCGACCACCTGGATGATGCTGGCCGCCGGGATGGCCAGCAGCGCGCCGAGGATCCCGGCCAGCTCGACGGCCACCAGGATCGCGACGATCACCGTCAGCGGGTTGACCTTCACCGTGCGGGCGAAGACCAGCGGCTGCAGCAGGTGGTTCTCCAGCTGCTGGTACACGATGAAGAAGACCAGCACGACGATGCCCGCGGGCACCGAGTGCACGAAGCCGGCGACCACCGCGACGACGCCGCCGATGGTCGCGCCCACCAGCGGGATCAGGTCGACGAGGCCGACGAAGAGGGCCACCAGGCCGGCGAACGGCACGCCCATCACCAGCAGGACGACGTAGGTGAGCGCGCCGCAGACGACGCTGATCAGCAGGTTCCCGGAGATGTAGCCGGTGACCGACTTGGCGCAGTCGGCACCCACCCGGCGGATCCGCTCGCCGGTGGCCGGGGCGAACAGCCCGGTGAACCCGTCGACCGCCTTCGGGCCCTCGAGCACCATCAGGTAGGCGAGCACGAACACGGTGACCGCCCCGGTGACCCCGGTGGCCACCCCGGACAGCACCCCGGCGGCGGGGGTGGTCAGCCCGCTGGCGAACGAGCTGATCCGGCTCTGGTTGTCCTGCACCCACTGCAGCGCGTGGGTGCGCTCGAGCAGGTCGCCGATCGGCCCGCGGCCGTTGCGGGCGTCGTCGACGATGCCCGGCAGCTGACCGGCCACCTTGGTGGCCTCGTGCGTCAGCGGGACGGCGAACGCGGTGACGATCCCGCCCAGCACGACGAAGACCAGCAGGAAGACCACGAGCGTGGCCAGCGAGCGCCGCCGTCCGCGGAACACCCGCCGCTGGAACCACCCGACCAGCGGGTACAGGGCGACGGCGAAGAAGAGCGCCACCACGATCCAGGTCAGCACCTGCCGGGTCTCGACCACGATGTACAGCAGCAGGGCGGTGGCCAGCAGGAGGCCGATGGTGGCCAGGATGGTGCGGACCGGCACCGGCCGCTGGCCGAGGGGCTGGGGTGAGCTCACCGCCGCCCACTGCCCAGAACTGTTTACGGGGTAAACCACTTCGGTCGTGCACGACGTGCCGGGCGGGTCGGGTGTGACGGCGGGGGCACCCAGCGTCCGGACACGGCGGCGAGGTGCCCGCGCGGGGTGGACGGTCTGCCTACCGTCCGTCCATGCGCGAGAACCGCTCCTCCCGGATCCCGAGCCCCACCCCCGCCGGCTGCCCGACCGCCCGGCTCCAGCAGCTGCAGCTGGTCGCCGCCGCCCGGGTCAGCGCCTGCCGGCCCACCTCCCGGCAGCAGGTCGTCGACATCGTCAAGGTCACCGTCGACGACGAGGTCGACACCCGCACGTTCCAGGCGATCGTCGACGACGTCGCCCGCGACGCCCTGGGCTGAGCTCTGCCAGACTCGTCGGCGTGAGCGCTGACGGGGCCGAGCTCGACGTCCAGCCGCTGGGCGACTTCCTCGGGCAGCTGGCCGCCCGGCTGCCCGCCCCCGGCGCCGGCGCCACCGCCGCGATCGAGGCCGCCCTGGCCGCCTCGCTGGTGGCGATGGTCGGCCGGTTCACCACCGGCGAGCGGTACGCCGAGCACGCGGCCGTCGTCGCCGAGGTGGTGCGGCAGGCCGACGCCGAGCGCGAGACCTGCCTGGCCGCCGCGGCCGCCGACGAGGCGGCGTTCCCCGCCGTCACCGAGGCCTACCGGTTGCCGAAGGGCACGCCGGAGGAGCAGACCGCCCGGCGCGAGGCCGTGCGCGCGGCGCAGCTGGGGGCCGCCCGGCCGCCCAGCGCCGTCATCTCCGCGGCGGTCGAGCTGGTCGCGCTGGCCGAGCGGCTGCTGCCGATCGCCAACCCGAACGTGGTCAGCGACGTCGCCGCGGCGACCTCCGCGGCGCGGGCGGCGGCGACCACCGCCCGGCTCGCGGTCGAGGTCAACCTGCGGGGCATCACCGACGAGACCGCCCGTGCGGAGCTGACCGCGTCGGTGGCCCGGGTCGACGGGCTCGTGCACCGGGCCGACGCCGTCGAGGCCGCCGTCCGGGAGCGCCTGGCGAGCTGAGCCGCCCCGGAGGGCGACGGACGAGTCGGCCTGTACGCCGGGTTCTGTCCCCGGGGGCCTCGCGGCACCCCGATGGGCGGCCATCCATCTAGGCCTGCCGTTGCCGGCAGGCTCGAGCGGTCTACCCGCAGGCTCGGGCGGGCAGCCCTCGAACGCCTGCGCAGGACGCCGGATCGCTCCGCCGTCCCTCTCGACCTTGCTCCGGGTGGGGTTTACCGAGCCACACCGGTCACCCGGTGTGCGGTGGTCTCTTACACCGCCGTTTCACCCTTGCCGGCGGCGAACCGCCGGCGGTCTGTTCTCTGTGGCACTGTCCCGCGGGTCACCCCGGGTCGCTGTTGGCGACCACCCTGCCCTGTGGAGCCCGGACGTTCCTCGGCGGCGGGGTCTCCCCCGCCGACGCGACCGCCCAGCCGACTCGTCCGTCGTGCGGAGGAGCCTACCTGGCGCGTCGTTCGGCCAGCCGCAGCAGCAGCCGCTCGACCCGCACGATGCCGCTGACCGCACCCAGGTCGTCGACGCACACGATCGGGTCGAACCGGCAGGACTCCGGCCGCGCGGCCACCCGCTGGGCGACCTCGGTGACGGTGGCGGCGCCCGGCACCCGCAGGCTCACCGGCGCGCGCCGGTGGCCCGGTGCGTCGCCCTCGCGGCGGTGCGGCAGCAGCAGCGCGACCGGGTGCCGGTGCCGGTCGACCTCCACGGCCGTGCCGTCGGCCGGGACCGGCCCGCCGGGCACGACGACCGGCACCGGCTCGACCAGGCTGACCACGTTCTCCACCAGCTCGGCCCGGGCGTGCTGCCGGCGCAGCCGCGCGGCCACCTCGGGGTCCAGCTGCACCCACGGCGGCCCGGGCCGGCCCAGCAGCCAGCCCTGGGCCAGCGGCACGCCCAGCCGCAGGAACGCCTCCATCTCCGCCCACGTCTCCACGCCCTCGGCCAGCAGCCACGCGTCGATGCGGGCGCCGAACTGGCCGAGCAGCTCCGCGAGGGCGAGCTTGACCTCGTCCCGGTCGGCGCCGGCCACCAGCGCCCGGTCCAGCTTGATCATCTGGGGGCGGAACTCGGTGAGCTGCTGGAGGCCCGAGTAGCCGGAACCGGCGTCGTCCAGGGCGACCAGCGCACCCCGGTCCAGCAGCACGTCGCGCAGCTCCAGCAGCGGCCGCAGGTCGTTGACGCTGCGGTGCTCGGTCAGCTCGAGGACCAGCCGGGACAGGTCACCGGCCTGCAGCAGCAGGTCCGCGAGCGCCGGGTCGGTGAGCAGGTGCGGGCTGACGTTGACGGTGAGGAAGCAGTTGGGCGGCAGGTCGTCGCGCAGCGCCAGGCAGCGCTCCAGCACGAGCGCCTCCAGCCGGGGCCCCACGCCGTGCGCCTCGGCGGCGGCGAACCACACGTCGGGCGTCACCTCGCTCGGGCCACCGCCCGGCGCCTGGAAGCGGGCGAGGGTCTCGTAGCCGGCGATCACGCCCCGGGCGACGTCGACGATCGGCTGGAAGACCAGCCGCAGGTCGTCGGGCCGGGACAGCACCCGGTCCAGCTCGCGCGGCCAGTCGGGACCGGCCGGCAGGGACGACGGGTCGCCGGCGGGACCGTCCGCATGCAGGAGGCTCACCCGGATCGGATCGGCAGCCGACCACCCGCGGTTGAGCGGTGCCCGACCGGCTCCTCCCCAAGGGGCAGCCGGGTCAGCCCCAGAACAGCCGGAAGCCCACCCGGCGGTTCCCCTCCTCGTCGAGCGTCGCCTGGTCGATCTGCTGCCGCGCCTGCTCGGCGACCGGCACGTCCGACAGCGCCGCCAGGTAGCGGCGGTGCTCGCTGAGCGAGGCGACCGCGGGCTCCACGCCGTCGGTGACGTCGACCAGGTGCGTGGCGTCGTCCACCGCCTGGACCGCGATGTACTGCACGCCGCGCCACGGTTCCCCGGCCAGGTCGGGGAAGATCCACTCGTTGGCGGCGTCGGCGACCGCGTCGAGCACGCTGCGGGTCAGCGCCCGGTGGTCGGGTGAGTTGAGGGCCCCGATGCTCGCCCCGGGCGAGGTCCAGGTGTCGCCGCCGTGCAGGGTGACCACCAGCTCCGGCCGGTGCCGGCGGATCGCCCCGGCCAGGTCGCGGCGCAGGTCGGGGCCGGCGACCAGGACGCCGTCGCGGTGGTCGAGGAACTCGACCTCGCGCACCCCGACGGTCGCGGCCGAGCGCCGCTCCTCCTCCTCGCGCAGCGGCCCGGCCTCGGCCGGGGGCAGCCCGGCGATGCCGGCCTCGCCGCGGGTGGCCAGCAGGTAGTGCACCTCCCTGCCGGCGGCGGTCCACACCGCCACCGCGGCGGCCAGGCCGTACTCGATGTCGTCGGGGTGGGCGGCGACGACGAGGGCGCGCTGCCAGTCGTCGGGCATCGGGGCGGTGGGCACGACTGCGAGTGTGGCCCGCCGGTCAGCGCGCGGCGACGTCGAGCAGCACGGCGGTCAGCGCGGCGGGTGCGCTGACCATCGGGTCGTGGCCGGTGTCCAGGACGACGACCTCCCAGCCGGGCTCGGTGCGGGCCCGCACCCGGGACGGCTCGATCGAGGGCAGCGCCGGGGAGGAGCAGTCGACGTAGGTGCGCGGCCGGGCGGCCCACCGGTCGCCGTCGAAGTGCAGCGGGTCGTCGTACACGCCGCCGGGCTGCGAGGTCTGCCGCCGGTCGACCCAGGCGGCGTCCGCACCGCTGAGCCCGAACGCGGACGCCGGCGGCGGCGCCATCACCCCGGTCGCGGCGATCTGCGCCCGCCGCTCGGCCTGCGCCGCGGGCGGGTTGGTCTCCGCCCACGTCTGCCCGGGGTGCGGCACCACGCCGTCGACGTAGACCAGCCGGGCGACCTCGTCCAGCTGGTCGGCGGCGCCGGTGACCACCATGCCGGCGTAGCTGTGGCCGACGAGGACGACGTCGGTGAACTCCTGCGCGCGGACGGCGGTGACGACGTCCGCGACGTGGGTGGCCAGGGTGATGCCCGCGGCGGGCTGGTGCGCCCGCTCCCCCAGCCCGGACAGGGTCACCGGGTGCACCCGGTGACCTGCCGCGGTCAGGCCGGGCAGGACGCGCTGCCAGCACCAGGCGCCGTGCCAGGCGCCGTGCACCAGGACGAGATCAGCCACCCGACCATCCTGGCCGGGGACCGGCGGCGCGGCGCCACCGGTCCCCGGGTCGGCTCAGCGCGCGGGCGTGGCCGCGGGCTGCTGCTGCGGCGCGGGGCGGTGGCCGGCGTGCGGTGCCGCGGCGCGGACCAGGACGAGCACCAGCACCCCGCCGACGAGGCCGGCGGCACCGCAGACCAGGAACACCGCGCGCAGGCCGTCGGCGTAGGCGCCGGCGAGCACGTCGGCGAGGAACCCGCGGTCGCCCTGCGGCGCGGCACCGACGAGCCGCCCGGCCTGACCGGCGGACAGCGCCGACGCGGTGCCCGACGGGTCGGGCGCGCCGGCGTCGGTGAGCGAGGAGGTGGCGCGGGCGGCGAAGACGCTGCCCAGCACGGCGACGCCGAGCGCGAAGCCGAGCTGCCGGAAGGTGTTCACCGCGCCGGAGGCCATGCCGCTGCGCTCGCGGGGCACCGCGGCCAGCGCCGCCGACGCCAGGGTCGGGTTGGCCATGCCGACGCCGGCACCGAGCACCGCCAGGCCGGGCACCAGCACCCGCCAGGTCGAGTCGCCGCCGACCAGGCCCATCAGCAGCATGCCCGCACCGACCAGCAGCAGGCCGGCACCGAGCACGAACCGCGGCGGCTTGGTCTGCAGCACCCGGCCGGCGGCCGCCGCGACACCGAAGCTGAGCGCGGACAGCGGGATGAACACGCAGCCGGCCTGCAGCGGCGACAGGCCGCCGATCGACTGGAGCCACAGCGAGGTGTAGACGAGCTGCGCGAAGGCGGCCCCGTTGAGCACCAGCGCCGCGACCATGATCCCGGAGAAGTCCCGGGAGGCGAACAGCCGGACGTCGAGCATCGGCGCCGTCAGCTTCCGCTCGACGAGCACCCACACCAGCAGCACGACCAGCCCGGCAGCGATGGGCGCCCAGGCCTGCGTCTGCCCCCAGCCGGCGTCGGCGGCGCGCACCAGGCCGAAGACGACCGCGCCGGCACCCAGGGTGAACAGCGCGATGCCCGGGACGTCGGGCCGCGGGGCGTGCGGCTGCCGGGCCTCCTGCACCGCGGCGACGGTGATGACCACGGCGACGACGCAGACCGGCAGGTTGACGAAGAAGATCCACCGCCACGACAGCTCGGTCAGCGCCCCGCCGAGGATCGGCCCGACGGCGGCCGAGGCGCCGACGACCGCCCCCCAGACCCCGAACGCCGTGCCGCGGTCACGCCCCTCGTAGCTGGTGTTGATCAGGGCGATGGTGGTGGCGAACATGATCGCGCCACCGATCCCCTGCACCCCGCGGGCGGCGATCAGCGTGCCGGCGTCCGGTGCCAGCCCGGAGCCCAGCGACGCGACCGCGAAGAGCACCAGGCCGACGAGGTAGAGCTTGCGCCGGCCGAACAGGTCGGCGAGCGACCCGGCGCCGAGCACGAGGGCGGCGAGGGCCAGGGCGTAGACGTCGACGACCCACTGCAGCTGGCCGAAGGAGGTCCCCAGGTCGCTGGCCATGTCGGGCAGCGCGACGTTCACGATGGTGACGTCGACGAGGAGCATGAACGTGCCGGTGCAGATCGCGACCAGCGGCAACCACTTGCGCATGGCGACCACTGTGCGGTCGCGACGGGCCTCGCTCCAGCCGGACCGATAAGAGTGGGGGAATCCTCCATCGCGGCGATTTACGGTGCAGGATGCCCACTGTGATCGACAGCACCGACCGGCAGATCATCCACGCCGTCCAGGTCGACGGGCGCGCCCCGTTCAGCCGGGTGGCCGCCGTCCTCGGGGTGTCCGAGCAGACCGTGGCCCGGCGCTGGCGCCGGCTGCGCGCCGACGGCCTGGTGCGGGTGCTCGGGCTGACCACCCCCGACGGGCTGGAGCCGCACTGGCACGTCCGGGTGCGGGTGCAGCCGGCCGCCTCGGGCGCGGTCGCGGACGCGCTGGCCCGCCGGCCCGACGTCTCCTGGGTCAACATCACCTCCGGCGGCTCGGAGATCGTCTTCGCCAGCCGGCCGAGCACCGACACCCAGCGCGACGCGCTCCTGCTGGACCGGCTGCCGCGCACCGTCCAGGTCATCGACCTCAACGCCTTCTCGGTGCTGCACGACTACGTGGGCGGCGACTACGAGTGGTCGGACCTGGCCGACCGGCTCACCCCGGACCAGGTCGCCGCGCTGACGCCGGACCGGGCGGGCAACCGGGCGGCGCGGGTGGAGCCGGAGGGCCAGCCGCTGCTGGCCGCGCTCGCCGTCGACGGGCGGCTGTCGTGGGCCGAGCTCGCCACGGTCACCGGCTGGTCGGAGAGCCGGGTGGCCCGCCGGGTGGAGGCGCTGCGCGCCGGCGGGGCGATCTACTTCGACCTCGAGGTGGCCAACGCGCTGCTCGGCCACCCGGTCAACGCCCTGCTCTGGCTGCAGGTCGCCCCCGGTGACCTGGCCCGGGTCGGCGACGCGCTGGCCCGAGCCCCGGAGACCGCCTACACCGGGGTGCTCACCGGCCCGGCCAACCTGCTGGTGGCCGTGATCGCCCGGGACAACGCCCACCTGTACCGGTTCATCACCGAGCAGGTGGGATCGCTGCCGGTCCGGTCGCTGGAGACCTCGCCGGTGCTCCGCCGGGTCAAGCAGGCCGGCAGCCGGATGGACGGCGCCCGCCTCACCGAGCCCGACGGGCTGCCGACCCGCGGCCGCTGAACCTCAGCTCTCGCGGGCCACCCGCAGCGCCGACTGCAGCATCGGCAGCTGCAGCGGGACCCGGGCCACCGCCAGGGCCAGCTTGCCGCGGTGCCGGCGGGTGGCCCGCACCGTCTGCGCGTGCGCGGGCAGCACGCCGAGCAGCAGTGCCACCGCCGCCCAGCCCCCGGCCCGCCGGGTGCCCGGCACCGCCAGCAGCCCGGCGGTGACCAGCTCGACGACCCCGCTGCCCAGCACCCACGGCCGCGCCGGGCCCAGCTCCGGCGGGATCATCCAGTCGTAGACCTGCGGGCGCACCAGGTGCAGCACGCCGGTGCCGGTCATCGCCGCCGCCATGGTCAGTGCACGTGTCCCCGCCCGCATGGGTGCCGACAGTAGGCTCGCGCCTCGTGTCCGCCGCCGACCTCCTCATCGCCGCCGGGGTCGCGCTGCTCGCCGGCGGCATCAACTCCATCGCCGGCGGCGGGTCGCTGGTCCTCTTCCCCACCCTGGTGGGCCTGGGGCTGGGCACCGTGCCGGCCAACGTGACCAACTCGGTCGCCCAGTGGCCCGGCTACGTCGGCGGGGTGCTCGGCTTCCGCAACGAGTACGCCGGGCAGCGCGGCAGGCTGGTCAGGTTCGGCGCCACGGCGGTGCTCGGCGGCGCGACCGGGTCGGTGCTGCTGCTGACCACCCCGTCGGAGGCGTTCGACACCGTCGTCCCGGTGCTGGTGTTCTGCGCCAGCGTGCTGCTGGCCTTCCAGCCGCTGATCACCCGGCGGCTGCGCCGACGCGAGGACGACGGTGCGGCCCGCGACCCGGTCTGGCTGTACGCGGCGCTGTTCCTGGCCACCGTCTACGGCGGCTACTTCGGCGGCGCGCTCGGCGTCATCCTGGTCGGCGTGCTGGGCCTGGGGCTGGGCCGGCTGAAGCTCGCCAACGCGGTGAAGAGCGCGCTGTCCCTGGTGACCGCCACGGTCACGGTCGTCGTCTTCGGCATCTGGGCCGACGTCTCCTGGGGGTACGTCGCCGTCTGCGCGCCGGCCAGCCTGGTCGGCGGCTTCCTCGGGGCGAAGGTGGCCACCCGCATCCCCAGCACGCCGCTGCGGGTGCTGATCGTCGTCTTCGGCGTCGCCGTGTCGGTCTACCTCTTCCTCCGCGGCTGACCGGGGTGCCCGGGACGCTCGCCCTCGCCCTGGCCGCGGTGCTGCTGGCGGCGACCCTCCTCGCCGCGGCGGTCGACGGCCACCGGGTGCCGCCGGCGCTGGTCGCCGCCCCCGGCGCGGTGCTGCTCACCGCGCTCGGCGCCGTGAGCTGGGACGACGCCGCGCGGACGCTGCGCGAGGTCGGCCCGACCGTCGGCTTCCTGGTCGTGGTGCTCCTGCTCGCGGAGCTCGCCGAGCGGGAGGGGCTGTTCAGCTGGGCGGCGGCGGTGACCGCGCGGCAGGCCGGCCGGTCGGCCGCCGGGCTGCTCGGCCGGGTGTTCCTGCTGGCCGCGGTGGTCACCGCGGTGCTGAGCCTGGACGCCACGGTCGTGCTGCTCACCCCGGTGGTGCTGGCCACCGCCCGGCGGATGCGGGTGCCCGTGGCCCCGCACGGTTACGCGGTCGGGCACCTGGCCAACTCCGCATCGCTGCTGCTGCCGGTGTCGAACCTGACCAACCTGCTCGCCGTCGCCGCCACCGGGCTGTCGTTCTGGCGGTTCGCCGGGCTGATGCTGCTCCCCCAGCTGGTGGTGGTCGCGCTGGAGTACGCGGTGCTGCGCCGGCTGTTCGCCGCGGACCTGCGCCGCCCGGTGGACGCGCCGGTGGCCGCCGTCCCGCCGGTGCCGCGGCTGGCGCTGGCCGTGGTGGTCGCCACCGTCGTCGCGTTCGGCGCCGCGTCGCTGGCCGACGTCCCGCCGCTGGTGCCGGCGGCCGCGGGGGCCGCGGTGCTCGCCGTCCGGCAGCTGGCCACCCGGCGCACCCGGGTGCGCGAGCTGGTGGCCGGGGCCAACCTGCCGTTCGGGCTGTTCGTGCTCGGGCTCGCGGTGCTGGTGCTCGTGCTGCAGCAGCACGGGCTGGAGGCGCTGCTGCGCGACCTGCTGCCCGACGGCGGGAGCCTGGTCGCGCTGCTGGCCGTCGCCGGGCTCTCCGCGCTGCTGGCCAACCTGGTCAACAACCTGCCGGCCACCCTCGCGCTGGTGCCCGCGGCCGCGGCCGGCGGCGTGCCGACCGTGCTCGCGGTGCTGCTCGGGGTCAACCTCGGCCCGAACCTGACCTACGCCGGGTCGCTGGCCAACCTGCTGTGGCGGCGGGTGCTGGGCGAGCACGCGCCGACCGGCGTCCGGTTCAGCCTGGTCGGGCTGGCCACCGTGCCGCTCACCCTCGCCGCCGCGACCGCCGCGCTCTGGCTCTCGCTCACGGTGATCTGACGGCCGGACACCACCAGCGGGGTCCTTCTACTCGCCGCCGCGGCCGGGCTCGCCGATGGCGATCATCGCCTCGACCGCGCGACGGGCGCGCGCGGCCACGTCCGCCGGCACGTCGACGACGCCCTCGCCGGTGCGCAGCGTGTGCAGCAGCTTGGCCGGCGTGATCATCTTCATGTAACGGCAGGCGGCGCGGTCGTTCATCGGGATGAACTGGGTGCCGCTGTTGAGCGCCCGCAGCTGGTGCAGGATGCCGAGCTCGGTGGCCACCAGCACCTGCGGCGCGGTCGTGCGGGCCGCGGCCTCGACCATGCCGCCGGTCGACAGCACCCGGGTGCGCTCGGCCGGCAGGTCGCCGTGGCTGACCAGGTCCAGCACCGAGGTGGTGCAGCCGCACTCGGGGTGCACCAGGACGTCGGCGTCCGGGTGGGCGGCGACCTGCGCGCGGACGTCGGACGGGCTGATCCCGGCGTGCACGTGGCACTCCCCCGCCCAGATCCGGATGTTGTCCCGCCCGGTGACCCGCTTGACGTGCGCGCCGAGGAACTGGTCGGGGCAGAACAGGATCTCCCGGTCGGCCGGGATCGAGCGGACGACGTCCGCGGCGTTCGACGAGGTCACGCAGACGTCGGTCTCGGCCTTCACCGCGGCCGTCGTGTTCACGTAGCTGACCACCACGGCACCGGGGTGCTGCGCCTTCCACTCGCGCAGCTGCTCGGCGGTGATCGAGTCGGCCAGCGAGCAGCCGGCGGCGTGGTCGGGCAGCAGGACGGTCTTGTCCGGCGAGAGGATCTTCGCCGTCTCGGCCATGAAGTGGACGCCGCAGAACACGATCTCCCGGGCGTCGGTCTCCGCGGCGACCCGGGACAGGTACAGCGAGTCGCCGGTGTGGTGGGCGACGTCCTGGATCTCGGGCACCTGGTAGTTGTGCGCCAGGACGACGGCGCCGCGTTCGTCGGCGAGCCGGCGGACCTCGGCGGCCCAGCTCTCGTACTCGGCGGGGCTGAGCGTCCGCTCGTCGCCGGCGAGGGCGGGCGTGGCAGGGGCGAGGGTCACGGCAGGGCTCCAGAGGTGGGGCTGTCGCGGGCGGGCACCATGATGCCCCGCGAACTCAGCTCAGGTGGGACGTGTCGTTGACCAGCCGGACCGACGTCCGGCCGTCGCTGGACCAGGTGACCGTCGACAGCGACGCGGCCTCCAGGAACACGCGGTGCACGATCTCCGGCCCGACGCCCAGCCCGCCGGCGAGCAGCAGCTTGATCGGCGTCACGTGGCTGACGACGAGCACGGTCTTCCCGGCGTGCCGCTCCAGGATGCGGGTGCGCGCCCGCTCCACCCGGGTGGCGACGTCGGTGACCGACTCCCCGCCGGGCGTCCGGACGTCGACCGACTCGCGCCAGCGGCGGTAGGCCAGCGGGCTCTTCGCCTGCGCCTCGTCGCCGGTCAGCCCCTCCCAGCCGCCGAAGTCGAGCTCGCGCAGGTCGCGGTCGACCTCGACCGGCACCCCCAGCAGCTCGGCGACGGCGGCGGCGGTCTGCCGGGTGCGCTGCAGCGGCGAGCTGACGATGACGTCGATGCCGCGGGCGCCGAGGTGCCGGGCGGCCGCGGCGGCGTCCGCCTCGCCCAGCGCGGACAGCGGCAGGTCGCTGCTGCCGCTGAACCGGCGCTCGGGGGTGTGCTCGGTGCGCCCGTGCCGCAGCAGGTGCAGCACCGTGGTCGTCACCGGGGCGGGCTCGGCGGGCTGGACGTCGTCCTCGATCACGACCGGCTCGGCTGCGACGTCGCGGCGCACCGGCTTGCCGTCCATCGCACTGTTGGCCAGCGCGTCCGCGGCGGAGTTCTGCGCCCGGGGCACCCAGGTGTAGCGCACCGAGCCGAGCTGGCGGGCGAGGTTGCGCGCGGTGACGGCGAGCTTCTTCATGTCCGGGTGCTTGATCTGCCAGCGGCCCGACATCTGCTCGACGACCAGCTTGGAGTCCATCCGCACCTCGACCGAGGCGGTCGGGTCGATGTCCAGCGCGGCCTGCAGCCCGGCGACCAGGCCGCCGTACTCGGCGACGTTGTTGGTGGCCCGCCCGACCGACTCCGCGCGCTCGGCGAGCACCCGGCCGGTGTCCGCGTCGCGCACCAGCGCGCCGTACCCGGCCGGACCGGGGTTGCCCCGCGACCCGCCGTCCGCCTCGATGACGAGCCTTCTCGTCACAGGCCCGACTCGGCGGTGCGGACCAGGATCCGGCCGCAGTTCTCGCAGCGCAGCACGGTGTGCGGGTCGGCGTTGCGGTAGGAGGCCAGCTCCGCGCCGTAGAACTCGATGCGGCAGCCCTGGCAGCGGCGGGCCTTGAGCTCCGCGGCGCCGGTGCTGCCGGTCTGGGTGGCGACCCGGTCGTACAGCTTGAGCAGGTCGGCCGGCACCCCGCCGGCGATCTCCGCCCGCTTCGCGGTGTGCTGCTGCTCGCCCTCGGTGATGGCGGCCAGCGCCTCGTCGCGCACCTGCTCGGCGCGCTGCTGCTCGGCCTGCGTGGCGGCGAGCCCCTCCTGCGCGGTCGCCAGCGCCGCGTCGGCGGTCTCCCGGCGCTCCATCAGCTCGAGCACCTGGTCCTCGAGGTCGGACTGCCGGCGGGACAGCGACTCCAGCTCGTGCTGCAGGCCGGTGATCTCCTTCGGCGTCGCCGCACCGGAGTCGATCCGCTGCTGGTCGCGGGCGGCGCGCGTGCGCACCGTCTCGACGTCGGACTCCAGCCGCTTCTGCTCCCGGTCCAGGTCGCGGACCTCGGTCTCGGCGCGCACGACGTCGTCGGTGAGGCTGCGCCCGGCCTCGACCGCGGCCTCGACGGCGGCGTTCTCCGGGAGGGTCCTGCGCCGGTGGGCGAGCTGCGTGAGGGCGACGTCCTCGGCAGCGAGGACCAGCAGCTTCTGCTGTTCGAAGTGGTCGGCCTGCACGCCGACAACCTACCCGGCGGGGTCCGGCCCCCGGGCGGGAGCCGGACCCCGCGGGTCACCTGCCCGGCGCGGGGGCCCGGCCCGAGAGCGGCTCGTCCGACAGCGGGTCGGGCAGGTCGCGGACCGAGGGGTCCTCCCGCTCGGCGGTGTAGTCGGTGTCGGCCGTCCCGTCGACGCCGTCGGCGACCTTCATCGCCCGCAGCAACAGCGTGACGACGACGGCGACCACCAGGTTGACCAGCAGCGACAGGAAACCGGCGTAGATGGTCCAGGTGGTGTCGAGGCCCAGCTTGCTCAGCGAGAAGTTCGACCCGCCCCAGTGCGCCTTGGTCACGACGCCGCCCGGGCCCAGCTTGGGCACGTTGTAGAGCATCAGCATGCCCGCGGCCATGCCGCACACCCAGCCGGCGATGAGCGCACCGCGGTGCAGCCACCGGGTGTAGAGCCCCACCGCCACCGACGGCAGCGTCTGCAGGATGATCACGCCACCGATCAGCTGCAGGTCGATGGAGAACTGCGGGTCGATGAAGATGATCGCCGCCACCGCGCCGAGCTTCACGACCAGCGAGGCGATCTTGGCGACCTTCGCCTCGTTCTCCGCGGAGGCGTCCTTCTTCAGGTACTCCTTGTAGATGTTGCGGGTGAACAGGTTCGCCGCGGCGATCGACATGATCGCCGCGGGCACCAGCGCGCCGATGCCGACGGCGGCGAAGGCGACGCCGGCGAACCAGCTGGGGAACATGTCCTGGAACAGCCGCGGCACGATCGTGTTCGCGTCGGTGCCGACCGGCGTCGTCCCGGCCGCGATGGCCATGAAGCCGAGCAGCGCGATGAAGCCCAGCGCCAGGCTGTAGACCGGCAGCGCGCTCATGTTCCGCTTGAGCACGTCGCGGTTCTTGGCCGCCAGCACCCCGGTGATCGAGTGCGGGTAGAGGAACAGCGCCAGCGCCGAGCCCAGCGCGAGGGTGGCGTACTGCAGCTGCCCGGCCGGGGCCAGGGTGAGCCCGCCGCTCCCGGCCGCGGTGAACTTGGCGTCGGCCGCCCCGAAGACAGCGTCCCAGCCGCCGAGCTTCGAGGGGATGACGATGACCGCCACGATGATCGTCAGGTAGATCAAGATGTCCTTGACGAAGGCGATCAGCGCCGGCGCCCGCAGGCCCGAGTTGTACGTGTAGACCGCCAGGATCAGGAACGCCACGATGATCGGCCACTCGCCGGTGACGCCCATGGTCTTGAGCACCGCCTCGATGCCGACCAGCTGAAGGGCGATGTACGGCATCGTCGCGACGATCCCGGTGATGGCCACCAGCAGCGCCAGCGTCGGGGAGTCGAACCGGGAGCGGACGAAGTCCGCCGGGGTGACGAAGCCGCGCACGTGGCTGACCGACCAGAGCCGGATGACCACCAGGAAGATCAGCGGGTAGACCACGACGGTGTACGGGACGGCGAAGAAGCCGGCCGCGCCCGCGCCGAAGACCAGGGCGGGCACCGCCACGAACGTGTAGGCGGTGTAGATGTCGCCGCCGATGAGGAACCAGGTGATCCAGGAGCCGAAGCTCCGGCCGCCCAGACCCCACTCGTCCAGGTGCATGAGGTCGGCGCCCCGCCGCCAGCGCGAGGCGACGAAGCCCAGCACCGTCACGGCGAGGAAGAAGACGATGAAGATGGTCAGCTCGACCGCGTTGGTCTTCACCGGTCGGCGCCCCCGTCGCGGGGCGCGCCGGCGGCAGCGGCTGCGGCCGCCCGCTCGGACCGGGACCGTCGGGTGGCGCGGTAGACCAGCGCGGTGCTGAGCACGCCGAGCGCGACGAACACCAGCTGGATCCAGTAGAAGAACGGCCACCCGAACAGCTCGGGCGTGCGCCGGTTGTACAGCGGCACGAGCAGCGGCACCACGATCGGGACGATCAGCAGCCAGTTCCACGGACTGCGGTCGCTGCGTCGCGGCGCCACTGCCGCGGGCGCCTCGGGGCTGGACACGGGTTCCTCCTCCCCGGGAGGAGGCCCCCCGGGATCAGTCGGCCGACACGTCGGCCTCGGTTCTGTGCAGTTGGGCGGGGTGTCCCCCGGTGCCGGCCGCGACGTGCCAGGTCCACGGATCGGTGCGCGCGGCGGACACCGTCACCGCCACCCGGCCGCCGAGGTCCCGGCACAGCAGGTCCGCTGCAGCACGCAACCAGGGCGACTCGGACGCGTAGTGTGCCACGTCACACAGCGCCGGCCCGGCACCCCCGTGGGCCTCGGCGGCCACCGCGTCGGTCAGGTCGCTGGCGAGCAGGACGTCGGCGCCGGCCGAGGCCGCGTCGGCCAGCAGCGACCCGCCGTTGCCGGCGCAGACGGCGACCGTGCGCACCGGCCGGCCGGGGTCGCCGGCCACCCGCACACCCCCGGCGGTCCCGGGCAGCGCGGCGGCGACCCGCTCGGCGAAGGCGCGCAGCGAGACCGGCTCGGGCAGCTCGCCGACCCGGCCGACGCCGGCCCGCGACGGCGTCGAGGCGTTCTCGAAGAACGTGTAGCCGGGGTCCTCGTAGGGGTGCCAGGCGTGCAGCGCCCGCAGCACCTCGGCCCGCCGGCCGCGCGGCACCACCATCTCCACCCGCACCTCGGCGACCCGCTCCAGGTGGCCGGACGAGCCGATCGCCGGGTGGGCCCCCGCTCCGGGTATGAACGTGCCGGTGCCGGTGGTCTGCCAGACGCAGCGGGTGTAGTCGCCGATCACGCCCGCGCCGGCCTCGGAGAGCGCGTCGACGAGCCGGTCGCTGCTGCCCACCGGCACGAAGACGACCATCGTGTCGGTGCCCGGCGCGGCGGCCCACTGCAGCGGCTGGACGTCGACCAGGCCGAGCACCGCGGCCAGCGCGTCGTCGACGCCGTGGCCGGCGGCCCGGTCGGCGTTGCTGTGCACGGTGAACAGCGCGACCCCGGCCCGGACCAGCCGGTGCACCAGGCGGCCCCGCGGGTCGCTGGCCGGCACGCCGTGCACCGCGGTCGGCAGCAGCGGGCGGTGGGTGACCAGCAGGTCCACGCCGGCCGCGATCGCCTCGTCGACCACCGCGGCGGTGGGGTCGACGGCGAACAGCACCGACCGCACCGGCTCCTCCGGGTCGCCGCACACCAGGCCGACCGCGTCGCCGTCCTCGGCCAGCGCCGGG
Organism: Modestobacter sp. NPDC049651; assembly: GCF_040659695.1. Classification (NCBI taxonomy): domain Bacteria; kingdom Bacillati; phylum Actinomycetota; class Actinomycetes; order Geodermatophilales; family Geodermatophilaceae; genus Modestobacter; species Modestobacter sp. NPDC049651. The sequence continues at coordinate 235,756 of NZ_JBFAOG010000006.1, read as the reverse complement.
TCGTAGCGGGCGTCCAGCGCGGCGAGGACGTCGCCGAGCCGCAGCCCGGGGCTGGGCAGCCGGCGCACGGTCGCGAGCGGGCCGTCGGAGCGCACCGGGGAGCCCGGGCGCTCGGACTGCGGGTGCGGGCGGAGGCTGGTCATCGCCCGGGGTTCGTCGCGGAGGGCGGCGTCGGATGGGTGCATCGGGGACGGGTCGGTCGTCGTGCTCACCGGGTGAGCCGGACCGGCCCGGCGCCGATCGGCGTCCGCAGCAGCAGGTACGGGTACCGCCGCTGGTCGGTGCCGCCGGCGTAGCGGGCCTGCCGGTGCAGCTGGTTGGCGGTGACGTACAGGTGGCCGTCGGCGGCGACGGACATGGTGTCCGGCCACAGCAGCCGCGGGTCGTGCACGAGCGTCTCGACCGTGCCGTCGGGGCGGCGGCGCAGGACCGCGTTCTGCTCGCCGGCGGTCGCGTAGAGGTTGCCCGCGTCGTCGGTCTCCAGGCCGTCACCGGCGCTGCCCTTGTCGCCCTCGTCGCGGACGGTGGCGGCCACCGCCGCGTCGTCCAGGCCGCGGTCGGCCAGCGCGTCGGTGGCGACGCTGTACCAGCGGCGCGAGGACAGCGGGCAGTACCAGAGCCGCTCGCCGTCCGCGCTGATCGCGATCCCGTCCGAGCCCATCTGCACCGGCTGCGGCTCGGCGTCCGGGCTCTCCTGCTCCAGGAACGGCCGGCCCTCGACCATGAGCAGCAGGTCCGGCGGGGTGACCGCCTTGGTGGAGGGGTGGTCGCGCAGCCGCCGCCACGACTCCCCCGTCGCCAGGTCGACGACGATGATCCCGTTCTCCCCCGAGTCGGCGGAGTCGGTGATGTAGGCGGTGCCGGCCTCGCCCCGGCGCAGGTCGAAGCGCACGTCGTTGAGGTAGGTGGTCTCCAGCGCCACCTCGCGCGGGAAGACGATCGTCTGCACCACGGTGTCGGTGGTCAGGTCGACGCAGACGAGCTTGGGCCCGCCCACCTGGGTCGGGGAGAACAGCGGTGAGCCGGTGTCGAGCACCCACAGCCGGTCGGCCGGGTCGACGACGATGCTCTGCACGCTGACGAAGGCCTCGCGGTCGTCGTCGGACGACGGGCTGTTCCACGCCTGGCCGGGGAACGGCACGACGTGCCCGTCGCGGATCTCGGCGACGGTGGCGGTCACGTCGTCGCCCCACTTCGGGAAGTTCACGAACACCCGGCCGGTGTGCGACACCGAGACGCCGGTCGGCATCGGGCCGTCGGTGAACGCGTGCACCACCTCGAGCTCGCCGAGCGGGCGGTCGGTCTGCGGGCTCTCGGTCATGCAACCCGTTGTGCCCCGCTGATCGCTGATCGCAACCTCAGGTGACCGGCTTCTCCATCGCGACCCGGCGGCCGTGCCGGTCCAGCCCCAGCTCCTGCTCGTGCCGGCGCAGCGCCCGCAGGCCCGGGGTGAGGTCGTGGAGCTCGCGGAAGCCGTGCCGGGCGTACCAGGTCGCGTTCCACGGCACGTCGGCGTAGGTGAGCAGGGTGACCCGGTCGGCGCCGGCCTCCCCGGCCTCGGCGACGGCGGCCGCGAGCAGCGCGCCGCCGAGGCCCTGCCGGCCGTGCGCGGGGTGCACCGACAGCTGCTCCAGGTGCACCGCGCCGTCCAGCCGCTCGAGGACGGCGAAGCCGCGCACCGGGCGGCCGGCGACGAGCACCCGCCAGGCGCGCGCCCACTGCTCCGGGGTGCCCGGCGCCGGCAGGTCGGTGACGCCCAGCGGCACGAACAGCTCGTCGGCCGCGGCCTCGACGGCGGGGAGCTGCACCAGGTCGGCGTCGTCCGCCCGCCGGATCTCCACGCCCCTGATCATGCAGTCGTCGCCCGCCGGGGTCCGGCGTGTCCTCGGCACCACCTGCACGATCACCGCGGGTCAGCGCAGGACGGCGGCCAGCCGGGCGGCCGCCTCGCGCAGCCGGTCGGGGCTGGTCGCCGCGTACCCGACCACCAGACCCGGTGGGCCCGGCCGGTGCCGGTGCCACGACAGCGGCTGCACGACGACGCCTGCCTCCCGGGCGCGGGCGACCAGCTCGAGGTCGTCCACCCGCCCCTCCGGCCAGGTGAGCGTCAGGTGCAGCCCGGCGGCCACCCCGTGCACCACTGCCCCGCCCAGGTCGGGCCCGAGGCCGGCCCGGAGCCCGGCGAGCAGGGCGTCGCGGCGGGCGCGCTGGCGGGTGCGCACCGCGCGCAGGTGCCGGTCCAGCTCCCCCGAGGCCAGCAGCTCGGCGAGCACCAGCTGCGGCAGCGCGGGGCTGCCCAGGTCGCTGGCGTGCCGGGCGGCGACCAGCTCGACCTGCAGCTGCGGCGGCGCGAGCAGCCAGCCCAGCCGCAGCCCGGGGGCGAGCTTCTTCGAGGTGCTCCCGGTGTAGGCGACCAGCCCGGGCGCGGAGGCGTGCAGCGCCGGCACCGGCGCCCGGTCGTACCGGTGCTCGGCGTCGTAGTCGTCCTCCACCACGAGCCCGCCGTCCGCCGCCCACCCGAGCAGGGCCCGCCGGCGGGCGGACGAGAGGACGACGCCGGTGGGGAACTGGTGCGCCGGCGTGACCACCACCGCCCGGGCGCCGGTCGCGGTGAGCGCGGCGACGTCCAGCCCCTCGTCGTCCACCGGCACGCCGGGAGTGGTCATGCCCCACCAGGCGAACTGGTCGCGCGCGCCGCGCGACCCGGGGTCCTCCAGCGCCACCGAGGTGGTCCCGCGGGCGCGCAGCACCTGGGCGAGCAGGGCGAGCGCCTGGGCCACCCCGGCGACCACCAGCACCTGGTCGGGCGTCGTGCGCACGCCGCGGGTGCGCGCCAGCCAGGCGCACAGCTCGCCGCGCAGCACCGGGTTGCCCCGCAGGTCGCCGTAACCGAGGTCGGCGGCCGTCGCCCGGTCCAGCACGCTGCGCTCGGCGCGCAACCAGGCCGCCCGGGGGAAGGCCGCGAGGTCGGGGACGCCCGGCGACAGGTCGAACTCGGCACCGCCGGGCGGGGGCGGGAGCACCGGGGAGCCCGGGCCGGCCGCCGGCCACCGGGGCGCGGCCGCGGCGGGCGCGCCCGGGTCGGCGGGAGCCGGCGACGGCGGCGCGAAGCGGGTGACCACGGTCCCGCTGCCCACCCGCCCGGCCACCAGCCCCTCGTCGCCCAGCCGTTGGTAGACCTCGACGACCACCCCGCGGGAGACCCCGAGGTCCGCGGCGAGGACCCGGGTGGCCGGCAGCCGGGCCCCCACCGGCAGCCGGCCGTCCGCCATCGCCGCCCGCACCTCGCCGACCAGCCACTCGGTGAGCTGCCGCGCCGGGACGCCGGAGACGTCCAGCGCCAGGAAGTCCGACCCGGCGGGGCCGTCGGCAGCGCGCGCCATTGGTCCACTCCGTTCCGCCGTGGATGGTCCTTCAGGCGGGACCACCTGGTCCCTAGCGTGACAGCCGTGCCCGCTCCCCCGCTGCCGGCTCCCACCGCGACCTCCCGGCCGACCCGGGTGCCGGGCGCCGGGCCGGCCACGCTGGGCGGCTCGCTGGCCATGACCGCGGTGGGCGGCAGCGTGGCCGTCTCCGGGTTGCTCGCCGGCGGGCCGCTGCTGACCGGTCAGGCGCTGCGGTACGCGGTCGCCTGCCTCCTGCTCGTGGCGGTGGTGCGCGCCCGCGGCCAGCGGGTGGTCCGGCCCCGGGGCCGCGAGTGGCTCTGGCTGCTGGGGGTGACCGGCGCCGGCCTGGTCGTGTTCAACCTCGCCCTCGTGGCGGGATCCGCGCACGCGGAACCCGCGGTCCTCGGGGTGGCGGTCGCCTGCGTGCCGCTGCTGCTCGCCGTCGTGGGGCCGCTGCTGGAGGGGCGCCGCCCGCTGCCGGTCGTGCTGCTCGCCGCGGGGGTGGTGACCGCCGGGGCCGCCCTGGTCGAGGGGTTCGGCCGCACCGATGGCACCGGGCTGGTGTGGGCGCTGGTCGTGCTCGCCTGCGAGGCCGGGTTCACGCTGCTCGCGGTGCCGGTGCTCGGCCGGCTCGGCCCGCAGGGCGTCTCGGTGCACACCACCTGGCTGGCCGCCCTCGCGTTCGCCGCGCTGGGGCTGCAGCAGGAGGGCGCGACCGCGGTGACCCGGCTGACGGGTGCGGACCTGCTCGCGCTGGCCTTCCTCGCCGTCGCGGTCACCGCCCTGGCGTTCGTGCTCTGGTACGGCGCGGTGCGGACGCTCGGCGCCGGGCGGGCCGGGCTGCTGACCGGGATCGCCCCGATCGCCGCCGCAGTGGCCGGGGTGGTGCTGGGCGGCCCCGTGCCGCACCCGTCGGTGCTGCTCGGGGTGGCCGTGGTGGGCGGCGGCCTGGCCCTCGGGCTGTCGGCCCGGCCGCCGGCGACCGGCCCCGCGGAGACGGTGCTGGCGCCTCAGGGCATCACGGGGTCGGCGTCCTCGTCGTGCGTGAACGCCTCCCACAGCGCGGCGTAGGCGCCGCCGGCCGCGAGCAGCTCGTCGTGCGGGCCGACCTCGACGACCCGGCCGTGGTCGAGCACGACCACCCGGTCGGCGCGGGCGGCGGTGGTGAGGCGGTGCGCCACCACGAGCGTCGTCCGGCGCCGGGCGACCGCGTCGGTGGCCCGCGTGACCTGCGCCTCGGTGGCGAGGTCGAGCGAGGCGGTCGCCTCGTCGAACAGCAGCACGTCGGGGTCGACCAGCTCGGCGCGGGCCAGCGCCAGCAGCTGCCGCTGGCCGGCCGACAGCGAGCGGCCCCGCTCCCCCACCCGGGTGCGGTAGCCCTGCGGCAGCGCGGCGACCATCTCGTGCGCGCCCACGGCGCGGGCGGCGGCCTCCACCTCGGCGTCGGTGGCGCCGGGCCGGCCGTAGGCGATCGCGTCGCGCACGGTGCCCTCGAACAGGTACGCCTCCTGCGGGACGACGCCCAGCCGGTGCCGGTAGCCGGGCAGGTCGAGGGTGCGCAGGTCCGCACCGTCGACGCACACCGCGCCGCTGGTCGGGTCGTAGAACCGGGCGACCAGCTTGACCACGGTCGACTTGCCGGCGCCGGTCTCGCCGACCAGCGCGACGGTCTCGCCCGGCGCGACGGTGAGCGAGACGTCGCGCAGCGCGGGGGCCGGCGCCCCGGTGTAGGCGAACGTGACGCCGGCCAGCCGCACCTCGCCGCGCAGCCGGCCCACCGGGCGGGGGTCGTCGGCCTGGGGGGTGGAGGTGGGCAGGTGCAGCAGGTCGCGCAGCCGGCGCAGGCCGACCGACGCCTGCTGGTAGCTGTCGAACACCTGCGACAGCTGCTGCACCGGGGAGAAGAACGAGTCGACGTAGAGCAGGAAGGCGATGAGGACGCCGGCGGTGATGGTGCCGCTGGACAGCCGGGACGCGCCCACCGCGAGCACCGCGGCCGCGGCGACCTCGGAGAGGAACTCCACGAACGGGAAGTACGTGGCGATGTAGCGCTGGGCGCGCAGCCGGACGTCGCGGTAGGCCTGCGCGTACCCGCGGAACACCTCGGTGGAGCGGCCCTCGCGGACGAACGCCTGGGTGACCCGCACGCCGGCGACGTCCTCCTGCAGCCGGGCGTTGACGGCGCTGACCCGCTCCCGCGCCTCGGTGTAGGCCGGCACCGACCGCGACCGGAACCAGACGGTGGCCACCACCAGCACCGGCAGCGAGGCAGCCAGCACCCAGGCCAGCTCGACGTCGTAGAGGAACAGCGCGACCAGGACGCCGACCAGCGTCAGCGCGCTCACCAGCGCGGTGGTGAGACCGGTCTGCAGGAACGCCGACAGCGCGTCGACGTCCGTCGTCATCCGGGTCATGATCCGGCCGCCGAGCTCGCGCTCGTAGTAGTCCAGGCCCAGCCGCTGCAGCTGGGAGAACGTCTTCACCCGCAGCGTGTAGAGCAGCCGCTCACCGGTCCGGCCGGTCAGCCAGGTGGAGCCGACCATCACCGCCCAGTCGGCGAGCACGACCAGCAGCGCCACCCCGGCGATGCCCAGCAGCAGCTGCGTCGACCGCTGCTCGATGCCCCGGTCGACGCCCTCCCGGACCAGCGCCGGGATCGCCAGGCCCGCGACGGTGTCCAGCGCGACGAGCACGACGGCCAGCGCGAGCACCCAGCGGAACGGCCGGACGAGCCGGCGCAGGCCGAACGCCCGGTCGGCCGCGCGGGCCCGGTCGGCGGGCACGAGCGGGTCGTCGTCGGCCGGCGGCAGCGCGGCCACCAGCTCGCGCAGCTGCGGGGTCGGCGCGGCCGCTGCCATGGCCGCGCCGCGGCCGCCGATCGAGGCGGCCACGCCGCGCAGCGGGCCGTCGTCGTCCGCGCTGCGCTCGACCGCCGGCCAGGCCGCCGGGGTGACCCCGCCCGGTGGCGCCGGGTCCAGCGGGGGCAGTTCACCGGCCTCGTCGGCCTCGCCGGACAGCAGCAGCCGGAACAGCGCTGACCGCGCCTCCAGCTCGGCGGCGGTGCCCACGTCGACGACCCGTCCGCCGTCGAGCACCGCGACCCGGTCGGCCAGCGCGAGGGTGGACCGGCGGTGGGCCACCAGCAGCGTCGTCCGGTCGCGCACCTCGGCGCGCAGCGCCTCGTGGATGCGCGCCTCCACCCGGGCGTCGACCGCCGAGGTGGCGTCGTCGAGCACCAGCACCCGCGGGTCCGTGAGCAGCGCCCGGGCCAGCGCGACCCGCTGCCGCTGCCCGCCGGACAGGGTGAGCCCCTGCTCTCCCACCACGGTGCCGTAACCGTCGGGCAGCTCGCGGATGAAGCCGTCGGCCTGCGCCGCCCGCGCGGCAGCCTCCACCTCCGCGTCACTGGCGTCGGGCCGGCCGAAGGCGATGTTGGCGCGCACGGTGTCGGAGAACAGGAAGCTGTCCTCGAACACGACGCCGAGCGAGCGCCGCAGCCCGTCGAGCTCGAGCTCCCGGACGTCGACACCGCCGATCCGCACCGCGCCGGAGCGGACGTCGTAGAACCGCGGCAGCAGCGTGACCACGCTGGACTTGCCCGACCCGGAGGTGCCGACCAGCGCGAGGGTCTCCCCCGGCGCGATCCGCAGCGAGATGCCGTCGAGCACCGCCCGGCCCCCGCCGTGGCCGAACACGACGTCGTCCAGCTCGACGGTCAGCGGGCCCGCGGGCAGCGCGCGCGGGCCGCCGACGATCTCCGGCCGCGCGTCGATGACCTCCAGCACCCGCTCGACACCGGCCCGGGCCTGCTGGCCGATGGTGAGCACGGCGGCGAGCTGGCGGACCGGGGAGACCAGCGCGGCCAGGTAGCTGGCGAAGGCGAGGAAGGTGCCGAGGCTGATCGAGCCGCGCAGCGCCAGCCACCCGCCCAGCGCCAGCACGCCGACCTGCCCCAGCGCCGGCACCGTCTGCAGCAGCGGGTTGTAGCGGGAGGTGAAGCGGACGACGCGCATCCGCATGCCGTAGAGCCGCCGGGCGCCGTCGTCGACCCGGTCGAGCTCGCGCTCCTCCTGGCCGAAGCCCTTGACCACCCGCACGCCGCTGACCGCGGCCTCGACGTCGCCGGCCAGCACGCCGGCCTGCTGCTGGGCGGCCCAGTTCGCCGGGAACAGGTCGCGCCGGGATCGCAGCCCCAGCCACCACAGCGCCGGGCCGACGGCCAGCGCGACCACCGTGAGCAGCGGCGACAGCCAGGCCATCACGACCAGCGAGACGACGAACAGCAACGCGTTGCCGGTCAGGTTCGGCAGGAAGGCCAGCAGCCCCTGCACGAGGGTGACGTCGCTGATCGAGCGGCTCACCGTCTGACCGGTCTGCAGCCGGTCCTGCCCCGGCCCGTCGAGCCGGGACAGCGCCGCCTGGACGTCGTTGCGCAGGTCCATCTGGACGTCGAGGCTCAGCCGCCCGGCGAGGTACCGGCGGACGAAGCCCGCCCCGAACCGCAGCACCCCGGCCAGCACCAGCGCGACGACGAACGGGGTGACCTGCGCGGCCCGCCCGGAGTCGGCGGCGTCGACGACCCGGTCGACCACCGCGCGGGTCAGCAGCGGCACCACCGCGGCGATCACCGACCCGACCAGCGCGGCGGCGAACGCGCCGTACAGGTCGGCGCGGTGGCGCAGGCAGTAGCCGACCAGCCGCTTGAGCCACCCGCCCTCGGCGGGCCGGTCGCCCCCTGCCCGCTCGCCGGTGGACCTGCGCTCGGCGGTGGCGGTCACGCGGCGTCGGGGGTCGGCACGCCGTCCAGTGTGCGACGGGCTGCCGACACGCGCGGATGGCAGGGTGGACGACGTGGCGGAACGGGGGTTGCGGGCGCCGGCCTGGCTGGAGGAGCTGGTCGCGCCCGGCCGCCCGACGATCCCCTGGCGGGACGTGGTCCGGTTCGCCGTCGCGATCCCGCTGCCGCTGTTGGTCGCGGTCCTCGCCGCCGGCGGCGTCGACACCGGCAGCCCGGCGCTGGGCGCCGGCGTGTTCGCCACCATGGGCGCGCTCGCGGCCACCATCGCCCCGCAGGCCGGCCCGCTGCGCACCCGGCTGCGGCGGATCGCCGCGGCCGCGCTGCTCGGCGGCGTCGGGCTCCTCATCGGCCACCCGGCCGAGGGTGAGGGCTGGCTGCCGGTGCTGCTCATCGCGCTGGTCGCCGCGCTGTCGGCGCTGCTCAGCTCGATCAGCGCGGTGCTGTCCCTGGGGGCGCTGCAGCTGCTGGTCTACACCGCGATCTCCTCCGGGCTGCAGACGCCGCTGCCGGGGTGGCAGGAGGTGCTGTTCTTCCTGGCCGGCGCCGCGTGGGCGACGCTCGCGGTGCTGGTGCAGGCCGCGTTCGAGCCGCTGGACCCCGACCGCGCGTCGGTCGGCACGGTGTTCACCACGGTGGCGAGGCTGCTGGAGTCGATCGGCACCGACCGCACCGACGACGTCCGCCGCGACCTGACCGGGGCGCTGAACGACGCCTACGACCGGGTGATCCACACCCGCAGCCGGTCGGCCGGCCGCAGCCACGAGCTCGCCGAGCTGGCCGGCATCCTGAACTCGGCCGCGCCGCTGGTGGAGGGGGCGGTCGCCAGCGCCCGGGCCGGCGTCCCCGCCGACTCGCGCGACATCGGCGCCGCCCACGCGCTCGCCAGCGCGGTCACCCACCGCACCGAGCTGCAGGGCGAGCGGCCGCCCCGGGTCGAGGACGCACCGCCGCAGCAGCGGGCCGTGCGGCACGGCATCCGGCTGGTGTGGAACGTGGTCGGCGACGACGAGGAGCGCGCGCAGGCCGCGGTGGCGTGGCCCGAGCTGGACTGGCGGGTGCGGCTGCGCGACCTGGTCGACCGCACGGTGGGCAACGCCGACTCGCGGGCGTTCGTCGTCCGGCTGGTGCTGTGCATGGTGGTCGCCGAGGTGGCCCGCCAGGTGATGCCGGTGGAGCGCCCGTACTGGGTGCTGCTGACCGTGGCCATCGTGCTCAAGCCCGACTACGGGTCGGTGTTCACCCGGGCGGTGCAGCGCGGCCTCGGCACCCTGATCGGCGTGCTGCTCGGCTCGCTGCTGCTGGCCTTCCTGCCGCGCGACGTGTGGGTGGTGGCGGCGATGGCGCTGGCGGCCGCGGCGCTGCCGTGGGCCCGCAACGGCAACTTCGGCCTGTTCGCCACCTTCCAGACCCCGCTGGTCATCCTCATGCTCGACCTGGCCAGCCCGGCCGGGGCCGGGCTGGTCGGCGCGCGGCTGGTCGACACGCTCATCGGCTGCGGGATCGTGCTGGTGTTCGGCTACCTGCTGTGGCCGCAGACCTGGCGGGCGCCGCTGGACGACGCCCTGCGCGGCGCCGCGCAGGCGCTGGACGCCTTCGTCGACGCGGCGTTCAACGGCTCACCGGTCGACACCCGCCGGGCGCGGCGGGCGAGCTTCCGGGCGCTGACCGAGCTGCAGACCCAGCTGCAGCGCCGGCTGGCCGAGCCGCCGCCCATCAGCACCCGGGCCTCGGCCTGGTACCCGGTGATCGTCCAGCTGGAGCGGACGTCGGACGCGGTCACCGAGGCGGTCATCGCGATGCGGTCGGGTGAGCCGGCGCCGGACGCGGCCCAGGTGACCGTGCTGCGCAAGGCCGTCCGCGAGCTGGAGCAGGACCTCGCCGCCCACCGGCTGCCCGACGACGCGGAGATCCACGCCGAGGGCGTGCTCGCACCGGTGGCCCGCGAGGTCGACGCCGCCCGCCGGCTGGTCCGGCAGAGCGCGCCCGGCTACCGCGCCCCCGACCTGGAGCACTGACCGGGCGCGGTCACTCCCGGACGTCGGCCGGTCCGTCGGACATCGCGTACCCGGCCGCCGTCCAGGCCTCGACGCCACCGGCCAGGTCGGTGGCCCGGTGCAGGCCGATCGCCCGCAGGGACGCCGCGGCGAGGCTGGAGCTGAAGCCGTGCCGGCAGACCACCACGACCTCCAGGTCCGGCCCGGTCGCCTCGGGGACCCGGTACGGGCACGTCGGGTCCAGCCGCCACTCGAGCACGGTGCGGTCGATGACCAGCGCCCCGGGGAACTCCCCCTGCACCCGGCGGTGCGCCTCGGTGCGGGTGTCGACGACCAGCGCGCCGCGCTCGCGGGCGGCCGCCAGCTCCGCCGGCGACAGCCGCCGCACCCCGGACCGGCTGGCCGCGAGCACCTCGTCGATCCCCATGCCGGGAGCATCGCAGGTGCGCCGGAAACCGCTGGCCCCGGCCGCGGCAGCCCGGCTACCGTCCTGCTCGCCCGTGGCCAGCAGCCGGGCGGCATCGCCGCCGCAGGTCCTGCGCGTCGGCCCCGGGTCAGCCATGTCAGGGCACGCGTCTGCGGAACGCACGGGTTCAACTCCCGAACGAGCCGTCCGGCGCGTGGTCGTCCCGGTGCTCCCGGTCTGCAGCGCGCTCCCGCACGTCGGGGGTGCGCTCCCCGGGGGTGCCTGACCACGCGCCGGCGGTCCGCCGTGCCCGGCGGCTGCGGGAACAGCAGGTCGGAGGGAGGCAGGACGTGCGGATCGTCGTGCAGGAGTGGGAGCGGGTCCTGGCCTACCGGGACGGCCGGTTCACCGAGGTGCTCGGGCCCGGCCGGCACCGGCGCGCCCGGCGGCGCCGGCGGTTCGTGCGGGTCGCCGTCCGGCCGCGGCTGCTCGCCGTCCCCGGCCAGGAGGTGCTCACCGCCGACGGGCTGGCGGTGCGGGTGAGCCTCGCCGTCACGTGCCGGACCGCCGACCCGCGGCGCTGGCACGAGGCGGTCGAGGACGCCGACGCGTTCCTCTACGCCGCGCTGCAGCTGGCGCTGCGCGACGTCGCCGGTGCCCGGACGCTCGACGAGCTGCTCGCCGCCCGCGACGCGCTGGGCGAGGAGCTGCGGGCCCGGGTCGCCACGACCGCCGAGGGCGTCGGCCTGGCCGTCGAGCAGGCGGCGGTGCGCGACCTCATGGTGCCGGCCGAGCTGCGCCGGGCGGCCGCGGAGGTGGCCACCGCGCGGGCGGCCGGGCTGGCGGCGCTGGAGCGGGCGCGCGGCGAGGTCGCGGCGACCCGGGCGCTGGCCAACGCCGCCCGGATGGTCACCGAGCAGCCCGCACTGCTGCAGCTGCGCACGCTGCAGGCGGTCGAGGCCGGCGGCGCGACCGTCGTCCTGACCACCGCGCCGGGCGCCGTCGTCCCGCCGGGCGCCTGACCGGCCGCGGCCGGCCCCTCACCCGGGGCCGGCCGTGGCCGTGCCGGGCTCCGGAGGTGGGCGCGGAGGGGTTCGAACCCCCGACCACTCGCTTGTAAGGCGAGCGCTCTACCGCTGAGCTACGCGCCCGTCGGACCCCCGGAGGGGTCCTCGCTCAGGCCGCCTGGGGCAGCTGGGCGACGGCGTCCTTCCAGCCGGACTGCTCGCGCGCGTCACCGGGCTGGTTCACCTCGGCGAAGGCGACCTTCCCCTCGGCGTCGACCAGGAAGGTGCCGCGCAGCGCCATGCCGGCCTTGTCGTTGAACACGCCGTAGGCCTGGGCGGTCGCCCCGTGCGGCCAGAAGTCCGACAGCAGCGGGAACTCGAAGCCCTCCTTCTCCCGGAACGCCTTGAGGCTGAACACCGGGTCGGTGGAGATGGCGACCACCTGCACGCCGGCGTCGGTGTAGCCGGCCAGCTCGTCGCGCAGCTGGCACAGCTCGCCGGTGCAGATGCCGGAGAAGGCGAACGGGTAGAAGACGACCAGCACCGGCGCGCCGCGCATCCCCGACAGGGAGACGACCTGCTTGTCCTGGTCGGGGAGGCTGAACTCGGGCGCGACGTCACCGACGGAGAGGCTCATGCGCCCATGTTGTCGCACGGACGTCCCGATCTGCCTTCCGGCCCCCTCGCAGGGGCCCGCGTCGAGCCTGCGAGGCGTGGGGGCGAGGGGGTCCTTCGACTCAGCGACGGGCGCGGGCGGCCTTCGGGGTGACCAGGCGGATGCCCGACCAGTCCTTGGCGGCCGAGATGCTCGAGGTCTGCTGCAGCCCCGCGGTCGGCGCGGCCTCGGTCACGTCGCCGGGCTCCACGTGGCCGGGGCGCCCGGACTTGGGCACCAGCAGCCAGACGACACCGTCGTCCGCCAGCGCGGCGAGCGAGTCGACGAGGGCGTCGATCAGGTCGCCGTCCTCCTCCCGCCACCACAGCAGGACGACGTCGGCCACCTCGTCGGAGTCCTCGTCGACCATCTCGCTGCCGGAGAGCTCCTCCACGGAGGCGCGCAGGTCCTCGTCGGAGTCCTCGTCCCAGCCGAGCTCCTGCACGACCATGCCCGGCTTGATCCCCAGCCGGGCAGCCATGCTGGTGCTGCCCGAGTCGACGCTCATCCCTGCTGTTCCTCCATGTGCTGTGCGGCGGTTGCCGTCGTGCTCGCTGTCACGTTCGTACGGAATGGTGCCTGGTCGACCGCCCTCGTGTCGCGTCGGCGCGGTGCCGGACACGTTCGCGGGTTCCCCGGACGGGGTGGGTCGGGTTGGACGGTCGGGCTCGGGGGGACACCGCACCCGGGCCCCCGTTGCAGCGGAGCGTAGGGCATAGCCGACCATCCGCAAGGGCTCCGCACCTCGCGGGCGGGCCCCGTCGCCGGGTCGGCGCCCCCTCCCCGGGGAGGCTCTCGGGAGCCCCGGACGGCGGGCCGCGTGACGCGCGCCGCAGCGACGCGAGAACATGTCCCCATGAGCGCACCGCAGACGGCGGACGGCGACCCCGCCCGCAGCACCGGCACCCCCCGCGCGGTCATCACCGACGGGCTGCCGAGCCAACTCCCCGACACCGACCAGGACGAGACCCAGGAATGGCTGGACTCGCTGGACGCGGTCGTCGACCACGCGGGGCGCAACCGGGCCCGCTACCTCATGCTCCGGCTGCTGGAGCGCAGCCGTGAGCAGCAGGTCGGCGTCCCGGCGCTGCGCAGCACCGACTACATCAACACGATCCCGCCGGAGCGGGAGCCGTGGTTCCCCGGCGACGAGGACGCCGAGCGGAAGATCCGGCACGCGATCCGCTGGAACGCCGCGATCATGGTGCACCGCGCGCAGCGGCCGGGCATCGGCGTCGGCGGCCACATCTCGTCCTACGCGTCGTCCGCGATGCTCTACGAGGTCGGCTTCAACCACTTCTTCCGCGGCAAGGACCACCCCGGCGGCGGCGACCAGATCTACTTCCAGGGCCACGCCTCCCCCGGCATCTACGCTCGCGCGTACCTCGAGGGCCGGCTGACCGAGCACCAGCTCGACGGCTTCCGGCAGGAGACCAGCCACCCCGGCGGCGGGCTGTCGTCCTACCCGCACCCCCGGCTCATGCCGGAGTTCTGGGAGTTCCCCACCGTCTCGATGGGCCTCGGCCCGATGAACGCGATCTACCAGGCGCGGTTCAACCGCTACCTGCACAACCGCGGCATCGCCGACACCTCCGACCAGCACGTGTGGGCGTTCCTCGGCGACGGCGAGACCGACGAGCCCGAGGCCCTCGGCCCGATCGGGCTGGCCGCCCGCGAGGAGCTGGACAACCTCACCTTCGTCATCAACTGCAACCTGCAGCGGCTCGACGGCCCGGTGCGCGGCAACGGCAAGGTCATCCAGGAGCTGGAGTCGTTCTTCCGCGGCGCCGGCTGGAACGTCATCAAGGTGATCTGGGGCCACGGCTGGGACAAGCTGCTGGCCGCCGACCGCGACGGCGCGCTGGTCAACCTGATGAACCAGACGCCCGACGGCGACTACCAGACCTACAAGGCCGAGGACGGCGCGTTCGTCCGCGAGCACTTCTTCGGCCGCGACCCGCGCACCCGCAAGCTCGTCGAGCACATGACCGACGAGGAGGTGTGGCAGCTCGCCCGCGGTGGCCACGACTACCGCAAGGTGTACGCCGCCTACAAGGCCGCGACCGAGCACAAGGGCCAGCCGACGGTCATCCTCGCCAAGACCATCAAGGGCTGGACGCTGGGCAGCCACTTCGAGGGCCGCAACAGCACCCACCAGATGAAGAAGCTGACCGCGGAGGACCTGCTCCACTTCCGCGACCGGCTGGAGATCCCGATCCCGGACGAGCAGCTGGACAAGACGCTGCCGCCGTACTACCGGCCGGCCGCCGACTCCCCCGAGATGCAGTACATGAGCGAGCGGCGCCGCCAGCTCGGTGGCTCGGTACCGCAGCGCCGGGCGGAGCACAAGCCGCTGAAGACGCCGGAGGACAAGGCGTTCGACGTCCTCAAGCGGGGCTCGGGCAAGCAGGAGGTGGCCACCACCATGGCCTTCGTCCGGCTGCTCAAGGAGCTCATGAAGGACAAGGAGCTCGCCCCGCGGTTCGTGCCGGTCATCCCCGACGAGGCGCGCACGTTCGGGATGGACTCGCTGTTCCCGAGCATCAAGATCTACAACCCGCACGGCCAGAACTACACCTCGGTCGACCGCGAGCTGATGCTGGCCTACAAGGAGTCCGAGCAGGGGCAGATCCTGCACGAGGGGATCAACGAGGCCGGCTCGACCGCGTCGTTCATCGCCGCGGGCACCTCGTACGCCACGCACGGCGAGGCCATGATCCCGATCTACATCTTCTACTCGATGTTCGGGTTCCAGCGCACCGGCGACTCCATCTGGGCGGCCGCCGACCAGATGACCCGCGGCTTCCTGCTCGGCGCCACCGCCGGCCGGACGACGCTGAACGGTGAGGGCCTGCAGCACGAGGACGGGCACTCGCTGCTGCTGGCGGCGACCAACCCGGCCGTCGTCACCTACGACCCCGCGTTCTCCTACGAGGTCGGGCACATCACCAAGGACGCCCTGGCCCGCATGTACGGCGTGGACCCGGGTGCTCCGCTGGGCGGGCACCGCGACCCGAACGTCATGTACTACCTGACGGTCTACAACGAGCCCTACCAGCAGCCGGCCGAGCCCGAGGGCCTGGACGTCGCCGGGCTGCTCGCCGGCATGTACCGCTACGCCGAGGGTCCTGCGGGCAAGGGCCCCAAGGCGCAGGTGCTGGCGTCGGGCGTCGCGGTGCCGTGGGCGCTGCGCGCGCAGGAGCTGCTCGCGGACGACTGGGGCGTGTCGGCCGACGTGTGGTCGGTGACCTCGTGGACCGAGCTGCGCCGCCAGGCGCTCGAGGCCGACGAGTGGAACCTCATGCACCCGGCCGAGGAGCCCCAGGTCCCCTACGTGACCGAGCAGCTCACCGGCACCGAGGGCCCGGTCGTGGCGGTGTCGGACTGGATGAAGGCCGTCCCCGACCTCATCGCGCCGTTCGTCCCGGGCGGCCTGGCCTCGCTGGGCACCGACGGGTTCGGGCTCTCCGACACCCGCCCGGCGCTGCGGCGGCACTTCAAGGTCGACGCCGAGTCGATCGTCGTCCGCACGCTGGCCGCCCTGGCCCAGCGCGGCGAGGTCGACCGCTCGGTCGTCGCCCAGGCGGTGCAGAAGTACCAGATCGGCGACGAGCAGAAGGCCCCCGCCGAGGAGCGCACCGACGAGCACCCCGCCACCTGACCGGAGTGCGGGCCCTCGCCTGGGGGCTCAGCACTGATCAGGTGACCTGATCACCATCTGTCCCCCCGCACCGGCGTTGGTGCGGGGGGACAGTCATTGGTGCAGGGGGTCCCCGCGCGCGGGTGGAGCACGACGCCTGTCCGGACGCCGGCAGTTGTCCACACCGGCCACCGCCGCGCACAGACCGCCGCCTGCCCTTCCCCGGCCACCGGTCACGGAAGCACGGTGACGGCCGTGGAACTTGTCCTGTCCCGAGTGATGGACCGCCGCGGGGGCGTCTTCACGACCTCCGACGCCCTCCTGGCCGGCATCGACCGCAACGCCATCGGGCCGCTGCTGCGGTCGGGTGCCTGGCGGCGCATCCGCTACGGCGTCTACACGACCGGCGAGCTGTGGCGCAGCCACCAGGCGGAGGGGATGACGCACCGGCTCGAGTGCGCAGCAGCGCTCAGCCGCCTCGACCGGACGTCCGTCGTCAGCCACACGTCGGCTGCCCGCCTGCACCGTCTCCTGGTGCCCGGATCCGCCGACGCCGGTGTCCGGCTGACCGACCCGCAGCAGTTCCGCACCGGCCGCGGCTACCGGATCAGTCAGGCCACCCTGCCGCCGGCGGACCAGGCGGTCGAGCACGGGCTGCCGGTCACCACGGTCCCCCGCACCCTGGCCGACGTCGGCCGCGAGTGGCAGGTCGTCGACACGGTGATCGCCATCGACGACGCCCTGGCCGACGGGCGGACGGGGCTCGACGAGCTGCGAGCGGCGACCCTGGCGCAGACGCACTGGGTCGGCTGCGGGCGAGCCGCCCACGCCGTCTCCCTGGCCCGGGTCGGCGCCCTCTCACCGCACGAGACCCTCACGCGTCTGGCCCTGATGACCGCGGGCCTCCCGGAGCCGCTGCTACAGCAGTGCGTCCGCGTCGGCACCCGGGTGGTCGGCGTCCTGGACATGTACTGGCCGGAGCACGGCGTCTTCGTCGAGTGCGACGGGATGGTCAAGTACACCGACCCGTGGCGCGGCCGCTCCCCCGCCGAGGTCGCCTGGCATGAGAAGCGCCGGCACGACGAGCTGCTCGACCTCGATCTGCGCGGCGTGCGCATCGCTCCCGAGGACCTCCGCGCCGGCTGGGACGCCAAGGTCAGCCGGCTGCAGTCCCTGCTCGTCGGCGGCCGACGCGCGGCTCCCCGGTACCGCACCGAGCTCTGGAACGGCGGGCTGCGGACGACGCCCCGGGTCGCCGCCGCCAGCTGACGACGTCCCCCTGCACCCCAGGCTGACCTCCCGCACCAACGCTGCTGCAGGAGGCCAGCCGGTGATCAGGTCACCTGATCACCGCTGGCCCCCAGCGCTCAGCCGGCGAGGGCGTTGAGGGCCATCTGGGCGTACAGCGCGACCCCGGCGGGCAGCGCGTCCTCGTCGAACACCACCAGGTTGGAGTGGTTGGCCGGGGCGGTCGCCGGGTCGAGGCCGGGCGGGCAGGCGCCGAGGAACGCCATGGCGCCGGGCACCTGCTCCAGCACGTAGGAGAAGTCCTCGGCGCCCATCAGCGGCTGCGGCAGCACGATGCTGGCGTCGGAGCCGAGCAGCTCGGCGGCGGTGGCGGTGACCTGCGCGGCGACCCCGGCGTCGTTGACGGTCACCGGGTAGCCCTCGATCCGGCGGAACTCCGCGGTCAGCCCGTGGGCAACGGCGATGTGCGACCCGACCCGCTGGACGGCGTCGAGCACCTGCCGGCGCCGCTCCGGCGACAGCGTGCGGATCGTGCCGTGCAGCAGCGCCGTGTCGGGGATGACGTTGTCGGTGGTGCCGGCCTCGAGGTGCCCCACGGTGACGACGGCCGGGTCGAAGACGTCCACGGTGCGGGTGACCATCGACTGCAGCGCCAGCACGATCTCCGCGGCCACCGGCACCGGGTCCGCGCCCAGGTGCGGGGTGGAGGCGTGCCCGCCGCGGCCGTTGACGGTGATCGTCCACTGGTCGGCCGACGCCATCATCGCGCCGGGCCGGACGTTGATCGTGCCGCTGGGGTACAGCGTCGAGATGTGCAGCGCGAACGCGCCGCTCACCGGCGCCTCGGGGACGACGTCCAGCAGCCCCTCGTCGAGCATGTGCTTCGCGCCGTGGAAGCCCTCCTCCCCCGGCTGCACCATGAAGACGACCTGCCCGGCGAGCTGGTCGCGCCGCTCGGCGAGCAGCCGGGCCGCGCCCAGCAGCATCGCCATGTGGGTGTCGTGCCCGCAGGCGTGCATCACCCCGGCGTGCTCCGAGGCGAACGGCAGGCCGGTGTCCTCGTGCACGGGCAGCGCGTCCATGTCGCCGCGCAGCAGGTAGGTCGGGCCCGGGCGGGCGCCGCGGAGCACGCCGACCACCGAGGTGGTCGACGTCCCCGTCGTCACCTCGATCGGCAGGTCGGCGAGCGCGTCCAGCACGATCGCCTGGGTGGCCGGCAACTGCAGGCCGATCTCCGGGGAGCGGTGGAAGCGGCGGCGCAGCTCGACGGTGCGGTCGGCGTCGGCCCGGGCGGCGGCGAGGAGGTCGGACATGCCGACCAGTCTGTAGCAACGCTCAGGATCTGCCGACCCCGGCCGTCAGGTCAGCCGCTGCACCTGGTGCACCGCGCCGCACGGCACGCCGAGCGCCTCGTGGTGCTGCCGGACGGCGTCCTCGTCGGGCGCGTCGAGCAGGCAGTACACCTTGCCGTCGGGGTTGTGGAACAGCTCGATCTGCTGGACGCCGAACTGGTCGCGCACCCCCGCCTGCGCGCCCTCGCCGATCTCGCGGACGGCCTCCGCCGGCAGCCGCAGGTCGTCGTGGAAGTCCATGAACGTGGGCATCGGGCACCCCTTCGTCGGTCCCCCCGCGAGCGGCACGGTCCACCCGGGGACGGCCCGTGTCCAGCGCCCGCGTCACCCGTCGGCCGGATCGACCGCCCAGGCCGGTCGCGTGGTGACCAGCTGCCACACGCAGACCACGGCGGGTCCCGGCACCGGCCCGGTCCCCGGCGCGGCGGTCACCTCGCCGTCCCGGCAGACCACCCGCAGGCCGGGCGGGACGTCGTCCGCACCGGACCCCACCCACAGCCGCGCGTCGGGCCGGCCGAGGTCGACCCACCCCGCAGCGGCCGGTACGACGTCGTGCCGCGGCGGCCGCCCGGGTTCCGCGGCCCGCAGGTAGGTCTGGACGACGTGCGCCCCGGCCGGCCCCGCGACCTCGTCGTGCGCCAGCCCCGCGCCGGCCCGCAGCACCGCCACGTCCCCGGCGGCCACCGCGGCGCCGCTCCCCCACTCGTGCCGCAGCGACCCTGCGAGCACGAGCAGCACCACGTCGACGTCCCGGTGCTCGTGGCGGCCGTACCCGGCGCCGGGCGCGAGCCGGTCGTCGGCCAGCCGGAGCAGCGGGCCCAGCGACCCGTCGTCCGGGGCGAGCAGCACCCGCGAGTCGAGGGTCATGCCGCCACCTCCACCCGCCGAGGACGCAGCGCCGCCCGGCCGCCGGGCAGCCCGTCGAGCGCCGCGGCGACCAGCAGCACCCAGCCCACCCCGACGCACCAGCCGCCGACCACGTCGCTCGCGAAGTGCACGCCCAGCCACAGCCGGGTGGCCCCGACCAGCAGGGCGAGCGCGATGCCGGCGGCGGTCCAGGCCCGGCGGGCGGCCGGGGCGAGCAGCGGCCAGGCCAGCACCAGCCCGGCGCAGACCAGCGCGGCCACGCCCGAGGAGTGGCCGCTCGGGAAGCTCAGCGAGCCGTACCGCGCGCCCCCGTCGGCGAACTGCGGGCGCGGCCGGCCGACCAGCTCCTTGAGCGCGCTGGTCAGCGGGCTGACCAGGGCGACGGCGAGCAGCACCCAGGCCGCCGTCCACCAGGCCCGGCGGACGGCCAGCCAGACCAGCACCGGCAGGTAGACCAGGCCGCGCACCCACGACAGCCCCGGCGCGGTGGCCACCTGCAGCACCGCCTCGAGCCAGCCGGGGCGGCCGTCGCCGGCGTACGCGGCCTCGCTCACCGCCCGGTCGAGGCGGGGCACCGGCCCGGTGCCGGCGTGCACCGCGAGCCCCAGCAACGCGACCACCAGCGCCGCGAGGCCCACGACGACGAGGGCCCGGGATCGACCCGGGAGGGGGAGCTGCACGGCACCACGATCCCCGACGCGCGGGTGCGTGACACGCTGGCGGGGTGATCAGCTCCCCGTCGGCCGGCACGCTCCAGCGGCTCGAGCGGTCGTCGGGGGCGCTGGCCACCCAGGCCGTGGCGCGGATGGACGAGGAGCTGCCCTGGTTCCGGGCCATGCCCGCCGACCAGCGGTCGTGGGTGATGCTCGTGGCGCAGGCCGGCATCGCGTCGCTGGTCGAGTGGTGCCGCACCCCCGACCGGCCGCCGCGGCTCACCGGCGAGGTGTTCGGCGCCGCACCCCGCGAGCTGGTGCGCAGCGTGCCGCTGAAGCAGACCGTCGACCTGATCCGGGTGACGGTCGAGGTGGTCGAGGACCGGGTCGAGCAGGTCGCCGCCGAGGGCGAGGCGGACGTGCTGCGGCTGGCGGTGCTGCAGTTCAGCCGGGAGATCGCCTTCGCCACCGCGCACGTCTACGCGAGCTTCGCGGAGAACCGCGGCGCCTGGGACGCCCGGCTGGAGGCGCTGGTCGTCGACGCGCTGGTCCGCGGCGACCGCTCGGAGGAGCTGCCCGGCCGGGCCGCCGCGCTGGGCTGGGCCACCACCGGGCCGGTGATCGTGCTGGTCGGCGCCGCGCCGCCGGACCCCGCCGACGTCCGGCCGCGGGTGCGCCGGGCCGCCCGGTCGGTGGGCAGCGAGGTGCTGGTGGGGGTGCACGCCGACCGGCTGGTCGTCGTCCTGGGCGGGCTGCCCGACCTGACCCCGGTGGCCGCCCGGGTGAGCCGGGAGTTCGCGCCCGGCCCGGTGGTGCACGGCCCGCAGGTCGACTCGCTCGCGCACGCCGGGGAGTCGGCCACCGCGGCGCTGGCCGGGCTGCACGCCGCTGCCGCCTGGCCGGAGGCGCCCTGCCCGGTCGCCGCCGACGAGCTGCTGCCCGAGCGCGCCCTGGACGGCGATCCGCTGGCCCGCGCCGCGCTCGCGGAGCGGGTGGCCGGGCCGCTGCAGAACGCCGCCGGCGAGGTGCTGGACACCGTGCACACCGTGCTGGGCAACGGCGGCAACCTCGAGGCCAGCGCCCGCGCGCTGTTCGTGCACCCGAACACGGTGCGGTACCGGCTCAAGCGGGCCACCGAGCTCACCGGCCAGGTGGTCACCGACCCGCGGGGTGCGTGGACCCTCCAGGTCGCCCTCGCGCTCGCCCGGCTGGACGGCGACCGCTCCCTCTGGAGCTGATGGCTGTGTGGTCTCCCCCACCGGCCGGTGCCGACAGGCCCCGCCACGCCGCGCCGGTTGTGGGAACCCTACAGAACAACGTCGGTGCATTTCGTCGGACTCGGCAGCACGGGGATGGCGCCGACCTGGCACGGTGAGACACGTGCTGGCCGTCCTCGCCCCCGGACAGGGTGCCCAGAAGCCCGGGATGCTCAACGAGTGGCTCGAGCTCCCCGGCGCCGAGTCGTTCTTCCGCTGGGCCGGCGCGATCGCCGACGCCGACCTGCTGACCCTCGGCACCACCGGTGACGCCGAGGCCATCAAGGACACCGCGGTGACCCAGCCGCTGGTGGTCGCGATGAGCCTGTTCATCGCCCGCGAGCTGGGCGGGCTGCCCGGCCCGGTGGTGCACACCCCGCACGCCGGCCGCGACGTCGTCATCACCGGCCACAGCGTCGGCGAGCTGACCGCCGCGGCGCTGGCCGGGGTGCTCAGCGTCGAGGCGGCGATCGCGCTGACCGCCGTCCGCGGCCGGGCGATGGCCCGCTCGTGCGCGCAGACGCCGACCGGGATGTCCGCCGTCCTGGGTGGTGACCGGGACGAGGTGCTCGCCGCGATCGCCCGGCACGGTCTGGAGCCGGCGAACTTCAACGGCGGCGGGCAGATCGTGGCCGCCGGCTCGGTCGAGGGGCTGGCGGCGCTCAAGGCCGACGCCCCCGCGAAGGCGCGGATCGTGCCGCTGTCGGTGGCCGGCGCCTTCCACACCTCCTACATGGCCTCGGCCCGCGAGGAGCTGGAGGGCCTGGTCGGTGGCCTGAGCCCGGCCGACCCGAGCCGGCTGCTGCTGTCCAACGCCGACGGCGCCGGGGTCGACTCCGGCGCGGCCGCGGTCACCCGCCTGGTCAGCCAGGTCACCAGCCCGGTGCGCTTCGACGCGTGCCTGGCCACCCTGCGCGACCTCGGCGTCACCGCCGCCGTCGAGCTGCCACCGGCCGGTGCGCTGGCCGGCCTGGCCAAGCGCGAGTGGAAGGGCTCGGACGTCGAGATCCTGGCGCTCACCGGCCCCGCCGACCTCGACCGCGCCCGCGAGCTGATCGCCACCGAGCGCGGCCGCGCCGAGGCCGAGCACCAGCCCGACTGGCGGGTCGTCGTCGCCCCCGCGCGCGGCACCGTCAGCCCGGCCACCATCGCGGAGGGCACCCACCTGCCCGCCGGCACGCCGCTGGGCTGCATCCGCAGCCGCCGCGACGAGGTCAACGTCTCCGCCGGCTACGACGGCGTCCTCGCCGAGTGGCTCGTGCAGGACGGCGACCTCGTGGACGCCGGAGACCCGATCGCCCGCCTGTACCCGGAGGTTGCCCCATGAGCTCGATCACGCTGCCCCAGGGGCCACCCGGCGCCCGCATCCTCGGCATCGGTGCCTACCGGCCGCGCCGGCGGGTCACCAACGACGAGCTGGCCACGATGATGGACACCAACGACGAGTGGATCCAGACCCGGGTCGGCATCGCCGAGCGCCGCTGGGCCGCCGAGGACGAGACCCTCGTCGAGATGGCCGTCGCCGCCGGCGGCAAGGCGCTGGCCGCCAGCGGGCTGGACCCCGACCAGGTCGACCTGGTGGTCCTGGCCACCGCCAGCCTGCAGCAGCCCATCCCCGGCATCGGCCCGCAGGTCGCCCACCGGCTGGGCATCCCCCGGCCGGGCGCGTTCGACCTCAACGCCGGCTGCGCCGGGTTCTGCTACGCGCTCGGCCTGGCCAACGACGCCATCCGCTCCGGCGACGCCCGCAACGTGCTGGTCGTCGGCGTCGAGCGGCTCACCGACGTCACCGACATGTCCGACCGGTCGACCGCGGTGATCTTCGCCGACGGCGCCGGTGCGGTCGTGGTCGGCGCCTCCGACGAGCCGGGCATCGGCCCGGTGGCGTGGGGCAGCGACGGCGACCAGCACTCGGCGATCGAGATCGCCGCCGGGACCTCGACGATGGCCATGGCCGGCCAGGCGGTCTACCGCTGGGCGACCACCAAGCTCACCGCCACCCTCGAGGAGGCGATGGACAAGGCGGGCGTCACCGCGCAGGACATCGACGTCTTCGCCCCGCACCAGGCCAACCTGCGGATCGTCGAGCTGATGCAGAAGAAGCTCGGCTTCCCCGAGAGCACCGTCATCGCCCGCGACATCGTGCAGTCGGGCAACACCTCGGCCGCCTCGATCCCGCTGGCGCTGTCGGCGCTGCTGGAGTCCGGCGAGGCCAAGACCGGCGACCTGGCCCTGGTGCTCGGGTACGGCGCCGGCCTCACCTTCGCCGGCCAGGTCCTCCGGCTCCCCTGATCTACTGCTCCGGCACGACCCACCCACCCACCCCGACCCGGGACACCCGTCCCGGACGACGGCGGCGCCCCCGGGCCCGCCACCATCCGAGAGAGAGGACCCCCATGGCCAGCACGCAGGAGATCCAGGCCGGCATCGGCGAGATCCTGGAGGAGGTGGCCGGCGTGACCCCCGCCGACGCCACCCCGGAGAAGTCCTTCACCGAGGACCTCGACGTCGACTCGCTGTCGATGGTCGAGATCGCCACGGCCGTCGAGGACAAGTTCGGCGTCGCGATCCCCGACGACGAGCTGGGCAACATCAAGACCGTCGGTGACGCCATCTCCTACATCGAGAAGAACCAGGGCTGAGCTCGCAGCTCGGCTAGGCACCGCACTCCCCCGGCCGACCGGCCAGTCAGTTCCAGGAAGGACCGTCCATGAGCACGCCCACCGCCGACGTCGTCGTCACCGGGCTCGGTGCCACCACCCCTCTCGGTGGTGACGTCGCCTCCACCTGGGAGGCGCTGCTGGCCGGCCGGTCCGGGGTGAGTCGGCTCACCGACGACTGGGCGCAGGAGCTCCCTGCCCAGCTCGTCGCCCGCCTGGCCGTCGACCCCTCCGAGCAGCTGGACCGCGTGCGGGCCCGCCGGCTCGACCGCAGCCAGCAGGTCGCCGTGATCGCCGCCGAGGAGGCCTGGCGCGACGCCGCCGGCGCCAACTCCGGCGTCGACCCCGAGCGGATCGCCGTCGTGTTCGGCACCGGCATCGGCGGGGCGCTGACCCTCCTCGGCCAGGACGACGTCCTGGAGGCCAAGGGCGCCAAGCGGGTCTCCCCCTTCACCATCCCGATGCTCATGCCCAACGGCCCGGCCGCCGCGGTCGGGCTGGCCGTGGGCGCGCGGGCCGGCGTGCACGCCCCGGTCAGCGCCTGCGCCTCCGGCGCCGAGGCCATCCGCTGGGGCCTGGACCTGCTCCGGTTCAACCGCGCCGACCTCGTCGTCGTCGGGGGCACCGAGGCCGTCGTCCACCCCCTGCCGATGGCCGGCTTCGCCGCGATGCGCGCGATGAGCACCCGCAACGACGAGCCCGAGCGCGCCTCGCGCCCGTTCGACAAGGGCCGCGACGGCTTCGTGCTCGGTGAGGGCGCGGCCGCGCTCGTGCTCGAGCGCGCCGACGCGGCGGCCGCCCGCGGCGCCACCGTCTACGCCCGGCTCGCCGGCGCCGGCGCCACCGCCGACGGCTACGACCTGGTCGCCCCGCACCCCGAGGGCGAGGGCGCCGGCCGCGCGATCGCCGCGGCCATCCGGGACGCCGGGCTCACCCCCGCCGACATCGGCCACGTCAACGCGCACGCCACCTCGACCCCGATCGGTGACACCGCCGAGGCCTCCGCCATCCGGCACGGCATCGGCGAGCACGCGCTGGTCACCGCCACCAAGAGCCAGACCGGCCACCTGCTCGGCGCCGCCGGCGCCCTGGAGTCGGTGTTCACCATCCTCGCGCTGCGCGACCAGCTCGTGCCCGCGACGGCGAACCTCGACGACCCGGACGACGACGCGTCGGTGCAGGCCCTCGACATCGTCCGCCGCGAGGCCCGCAAGGCCAGCTTCTCCGCGGCGCTCAACGACTCGTTCGGCTTCGGTGGCCACAACATGGCGCTGGTCTTCACCACCGCCTGACGAAGGACCCCGCTGCCCCCACCACTCGCACGCTCGCGGCGGGCCCCTGCAGCGGGGCCGCAACCGCAGCACATCCGCTTCGAGGAGCTGCTCGTGACCACGACCCAGTCGGCGCCCCCGGCGCCCACCGTCGACCCGCGTGACCCCGAGGACCGGCTCGCCCGGTTCTTCGACCCCGGTTCGCTGCAGCTGCTCGCCGCCCGCGACACCTCCGGCGTGCTCGCCGGCCGCGGCAGCGTCGACGGCTCGCCGGCGATCGCCTTCTGCACCGACGCCACCATCATGGGCGGCGCGATGGGCCTCGACGGCTGCCGGCACATCGTCGACGCCATCGACGCCGCGCTGCGCGAGCGGGTGCCGGTCGTCGGCATCTGGCACTCCGGTGGCGCCCGGCTGGCCGAGGGCGTCGTCGCCCTGCACGCGGTCGGCGAGGTGTTCAACGCGATGGTGCGGGCCTCGGGCCGCATCCCGCAGATCTCCGTCGTGCTGGGCCCCGCCGCCGGCGGCGCCGCCTACGGCCCCGCGCTCACCGACCTGGTGATCATGGGCCCGGCCGGTCGCGTGTTCGTCACCGGTCCGGACGTCGTCCGCTCGGTCACCGGCGAGGACGTCGACATGGAGAGCCTCGGCGGCCCGGACACCCACGGCCGGCGCTCCGGCGTCGTCCACGTGGTCACCGACAGCGAGGCCGAGGCGCTGCAGACCGCCCGCACCGTCGTCGACCTGCTCGCCGCCCAGGGCAGCTTCGCCCCCGACGCCGGTGCGCCGGACGTCGACCTCGGCGCGCTGCTGCCGGAGAAGGCCAACCGCGCCTACGACGTCAAGCCGCTGGTCGCCGCGCTGCTCGACGGCCCCGGCGTGGAGCTGCACCCGCGGTTCGCGCCGAACGTCGTCACCACGCTGGGCCGGATGGCCGGCCGGACGGTCGGCGTCATCGCCAACAACCCGCTGCGGCTGGGCGGCTGCCTGGACTCCGCGTCGGCGGAGAAGGCGGCCCGGTTCGTGCGGATGTGCGACGCGTTCGGCGTCCCGCTGGTCGTCGTCGTGGACGTCCCCGGCTACCTGCCCGGAGTCGGCCAGGAGTGGGACGGCGTGGTGCGCCGCGGCGCGAAGCTGCTGCACGCCTTCGCCGAGGCCGTGGTGCCGCGGGTGACGCTGGTGACCCGCAAGTCCTACGGCGGCGCGTACATCGCGATGAACTCCCGCTCGCTGGGTGCGACCGCGGTGTTCGCCTGGCCCGGTGCCGAGGTGGCCGTCATGGGCGCCAAGGCCGCCGTCGGCATCCTGCACCGCAAGAAGCTGGCCGCCGCCCCGCCCGGGGAGCGCGAGGCGCTGCACGCGCAGCTCGCCGCCGAGCACGAGAAGATCGCCGGCGGGGTCAACCGCGCCCGGGAGATCGGCGTGGTCGACGACGTCGTGCCGCCGACGGACACCAAGCGCCGGCTGGTCACCGCGCTGGCCGAGGCCCCGGCCGGCCGCGGCGCGCACGGCAACATCCCGCTGTAGGCACGGACGCGAGAGCGGCCCGGCACCTCGTCGAGGTGCCGGGCCGCTCTGCCGTTGCGGGGCTGGGTTTCGATCAGGTGACCTGATCAAAGGCCGTCCCCCCGCACCAACGCTCGTGCGGGGGGACGGCCTTTGGCGCAGGGGGACGGCGTCAGACGACCTGGTGCAGCCAGGTGACCGGGGAGCCGTCGCCGGCGTGCCGGTAGACCTCGAGGTCGGCGTCCCAGGCCGCGCCGAGCAGCGCGTCGACGCCGTGGCGGAAGGCCTCGACCGAGGTGGCGGTGGCCGCGAGGTGCCGCAGCTGGCCTTCGGTGAGGATCAGGTCGCCGTTGGCGCTGGTCGCCGAGCGGTGCACGCCGTGCCCGGGCACGTACGACATGCGCTCGCCGTCGTTGCCGGCGCTGGGCTCCTCGGTGACCTCGAAGCGCAGCATCGGCCACGCGCGCAGAGCAGCCACCAACTTGGCCCCGGTACCGGGAGCCCCGGTCCACGCGACCTCGGCACGGTAGTGACCGTGCGCCGCGGGCTGCTCAGCCCACGTCAAAGACACCGGCGCGCCGACCACGCGCTCAAGCGCCCACTCGACGTGCTGGCAGAGCGCCTTCGGGCACGCATGCACGAAGACGACACCCTGTGTTGACCGCCGCTGCACGGTGCACCTCCATCGACTCGACTGGCCTCGTCTTCCCCAACGGACCTGTCGTGCACGTGGTGGTGTCGGCTGCGCCGGCACTGCTTGTACTGCTGATCAGTCTGCCGGATCACTCCCGCGGCGCGCCAGTGCGGGATGGGGCCGATGGGACGGTTGTGACTCGAGTCGTCCACCGGGAACGCGGATCCGGGCGCCGTGCGCGCAGGTCAGCGGCCTGACTGGACGATCGTTGCCCTGTTCGTCCAACTTCCCGGCGGCGTCCACCCAGTGGGCAGCGGCCGGTCGGCGGTCAGGTGAGGCCGGTGGCCTGCAGCCGGCGCAGCAGCGCGGTCAGCTGCTGGAGGTCGTCGGCCTCCCAGGTGGCCAGCGAGGCGCGCCAGCGGGCCAGCCGCTGGGTGTGGACGGCGTCCATCTGCCGGTGGCCGAGCTCGGTGAGGGTGACCAGCCGGACCCGGGCGTCGGCGGGGTCGGGCACCCGGTCGACCAGCCCGAGCCGGGCGGCGGCGTCGACCTGCCGGCTGACGGTCGACTTGTCCAGGTCCAGCGCCGCGCCGAGGTCGGAGACGCGGGTGGGGCCGCGGCGCACGAGCACGGTGAGCAGCGGGTAGCTCGCCGGGTCCAGCTGCGGGTCGACCGCGCGGGCGGCGTCCCGGATGCGGCTGCGCCCCCGCCGCCAGAGGCCGGCCATCTCCTCCTCGAGCGCCGCCACCGCCGCCTCGACGTCCATCCGCCCTCCTCCACCTCTCGGGACCGACCCACTCCTGCGGAGTGAGCAGACACACCCAGTGTGCCACTTCGTTGCAGGTATCAACGACCAGTGCCACACTGTTGGAGACAGTGCGCGGCCAGAGCGACCGCGCCGAGGTCCCGCCCGGCCCGTTCCGGCCGCCGGACCGACTGGACGCACACGAAGGGCCCCACCGGATGAGCACCACCCAGGCGGTGAGCACGCCGGCCGCCGGCGCCGCGATGAGCAAGCGCGAGACCCTCGAGGCGCTGAGCGGCCTGCTGCTCGCCCTCTTCGTCGGCCTGCTGAGCTCGACGATCGTCTCCAACGCACTGCCGACGATCACCGCCCAGCTGCACGGCACCGAGTCGCAGTACACCTGGGTGGTCACCGCCGCCCTGCTGGCCGCGACCGCGGCCACCCCGATCTGGGGCAAGCTGGCCGACCTGTTCAGCAAGAAGCTGCTGGTCCAGCTGGCGATCATCGTGTTCGTCATCGGCTCGGCGCTGTGCGGGCTCACCCAGTCGATGGGCATGCTCATCGCCTTCCGCGTCATCCAGGGCATCGGCATGGGCGGGCTGCAGTCGCTGGCCCAGGTCGTCATCGGTGCGCTGATCCCGCCGCGTGAGCGCGGCAAGTACTCCGGCTACCTCGGCGCGGTCATGGCCGTGGCCACCGTCGGCGGCCCGCTGCTCGGCGGCGTCATCGTCGACACCTCGTGGCTGGGCTGGCGGTGGACGTTCTACGTGTGCGTGCCGGTCGCCCTCATCGCGCTCGTCGTCCTCCAGCGGACGCTGCACGTGCCCACGCTCAAGCGCGAGGTGCGCATCGACTGGGTCGGCGCCACGCTGATCACCGCGTCGGTGAGCGTCCTGCTCATCTGGGTGTCGTTCGCCGGCAGCAGCTTCGACTGGATGTCCTGGCAGTCGCTGGTCTTCGCGCTCGGCGGCCTGCTCGGCCTGGTCCTCACGGTGATCGTCGAGAGCCGGGTCGCGGAGCCGATCATCCCGCTGCAGATCGTCCGGGAGCGGACGACGGCGCTGGCGATCCTCGCCTCGATCGCCGTCGGCGTGGCGATGTTCGGTGCGTCGGTGTTCTTCGGCCAGTACTTCCAGATCGGCAAGGGCTGGTCGCCGACGAAGGCGGGCCTGGCGACGATCCCGATGATCGCCGGCCTGCTGGTCGCCTCGACCGTCTCCGGTCAGATCATCACCCGGACCGGCCGGTGGAAGCGGTTCATCGTGCTGGGCACGGTGCTGCTGGCCGCGGGGCTGGGCCTGCTCGGCACGATCGACCACCGGACGAGCTACTGGGTGATGGCGATCTACATGGCGCTGGTGGGCCTGGGCGTCGGCATGTCGATGCAGAACCTGGTGCTTGCGGTGCAGAACACGGTCGACGTCCGCAACATCGGTGCGGCGTCCTCGGTGGTCACCTTCTTCCGGTCGATGGGCGGTGCGGCCGGCGTCTCGGTGCTCGGCTCGATCGCGGCCAGCCGGATCAGCACGGACGTCGCCTCGGGACTGCGGTCGCTCGGCGTCCCGGCCGGGGCGAGCGAGGGCGGCACGTTCGACGTGAGCGCCCTGCCGGGCCCGGTGCAGTCGCTGGTGCGCGGGGTCTACGGCGACGTCATCGGCGACGTGTTCCTCATCGCCGCGGCGATCTCGCTGGTCGCGATCGTGGTGGTCGTGTTCATCAAGGAGGTGGCGCTGCGGACCAGCAACGCCGTCGCCAGCCCGGAGACGCAGCCCGAGCACGTGGTGCCGGAGACCGCCGCCGACGACCTGGTCGAGGCCCGGCCGGCCGGCGGCCGGCACGCCGCCGCTTCCTGACGCGGCGGACCGACCGATGACGGACGCACCTGGCACCGGCGAGCCCCGGACCTCGGGCACGCCGGGCTTCGAACGGGGCACCGACGGCCCCCGGGTGATCGTCGTCGGCTTCGACGGCACTCCCCCGTCGCTGCGGGCGGGCGCGTACGCCGCCGGCCTGGCCCGTCGTCAGCGGGCCAGGCTGGTGGTGGCGCACGTGGCCGCGACCCCCGCCGCGGCGATGCTGGCGCCGAGCCAGCCGTGGCCGCTGGAGGAGACGCTCAGCGAGATCGCCGACGACCTGCGCAAGCAGGTCGAGGCGGAGGCAGAGGTCATCGGGATCCGGGCGGAGTTCGTCGTCCGGCGGGGTGACCCGTTCCAGGAGCTCACCCGGCTGTGCGGCGAGCTGCTCGCGGACGCCGTGGTCGTCGGGGCGTCGGCGTCCGCCGGGCACCGGATCACCGGGTCGCTCGCCGTCCGGCTGGTGCGCTGCGGCCGCTGGCCGGTCACCGTGGTGCCCTGACCCAGCCGCTAAGTTCTCCTGCGGGGCGGTAGCTCAGCCGGTCAGAGCATGGGACTCATAATCCCTGGGTCGTGGGTTCGAGCCCCACCCGCCCCACCACCAGGCGAGACAATGGGACCGAGTCCCGCACAACGCTTGTCGAGCAAGGGACTGGGCGTCTAGCTTCAGCCTCGTGCCGACCTCGCCCGCCCGCTCCAAGGCCGCCGCCAAGGCGTCCGCCGCCTTCGCCAAGACCACCGCCATGGACGACCTATCGCTGCTGCTGCCGGACTGGCGCACGCACCTCCGGGCACGCAACATCGCTCCGTCCACGATCACGAGCTACGTGACCGTCGGCGGAAACCTGCTGAGCTGGCTCACCGAGCAGGGCATGCCCACGCGGGTCAGCCTCATCGGCCGCGACCACCTGGAGGCGTTCTTGGCCGACCTGACCGACCGGGTCAAGCCGGCCACCGTCGCCAAGCACTACCGCTCGCTGCAGCAGCTGTTCCGGTGGCTGGAGGAGGACGGGGAGATCGCGCGCTCCCCCATGGCCCGGATGCGCCCGCCGGCCGTGCCCGAGCAGCCGGTCGACATCCTCACCGACGCCGAGCTGGCCGCCCTGCTGGACGCCTGCAAGGGCAACACGTTCGAGAACCGCCGGGACACCGCCCTGGTGCGCATGCTCATGGACACGGGCGTGCGGCTGTCGGAGCTGGCCGAGCTGACGGTGGACGCTCTGGACGCCGAGCAGGCCGTTGCCCACGTCATGGGCAAGGGCCGCCGGGGACGTGCCGTTCCCTACGGCTCCAAGACCGCCGACGCGCTGCGCCGCTACCTGCGGGCGCGGGCCACCCACCCGAAGGCGGCCCTCCCGGCGCTGTGGCTGGGGAAGCAGGGGGCGATGACGCACTGGGGGGTTGCCCAGATGCTCAAGCGCCGCGCCGCAGACGCCGGGGTTGAGAACGTGCATCCGCACCGGTTCCGGCACACCTACGCCCACAGCTGGCTGGCCAGCGGGGGCCAGGAGCAGGACCTGATGCGCCTGGCCGGGTGGCGGTCGCGGGAGATGGTCGGCCGGTACGCCGCCAGCGCCGCCGACGAACGGGCTCGTGACGCCTTCCGGCGGGCCGCCCTCGGCGACCGGCTCTAGCCCCCTCCTTACGCAGCGCGGGGAGGGACGCCGTGTGACGCCTGTTGTTCTGGGGACGGAGAACAGGCGTTCGACGCTGTTCTCTGGCGCAAGCACGTTGTGCTGTGTTTGGGTTGTCTCAACGGAACCTCAGGGCCGGACCCGAGCCCTGCCAGGCGGTCAGCAGGGGGCATTGCGCCCCTGTTGTGAACCGAAGCCATGGACCACCGACACGCTGATGCACCAGCCTGAATGACTACGAAGGGCGATCGGGTCCCCGAGCCGTAGCGGCACAGGCAGTTCACCCCTAACCGGGAGCTGCTTCGTCATGCCGTCTTCGTCCCCGCACGACCGCGCCCTGATCGCGCGCATCGCCGCCCACAAGTCGTGGGCCCGCACCGAGGACCCGTCCGCCCGCACCGCGCCCGCCCGCGCCGCCATGCTGTCCAAGTTCGAGCGTGAGGTCGACCCGGACGGCATCCTGCCGCCGGCCGAGCGCGCCCGCCGTGCCGAATCAGCCCGCAAGGCCTACTACACCCGCCTCGCGCTCCGCTCGGCTCAGGCTCGCCGCCAGAAGGCCGCCAGCGGCCGCAAGCCGTCGAAGGGCCAGGTCGCCTGATGACGACGCAGAACGGCCTCGGGCCCGCCGGCCAGCGGGACACCGAGGCCCAGGAGCGCACCGCCGCCAAGCTGGAGAACCCCGAGGCTCACGGTGGCGGCCCGGTGACCCCCGCGACCAGCCCGACGGCCGTGCTCACCGGCGAGATCATCGAGGGGATGCCCTGGACCTGGATCGGTATGGAGTACGACGCGCACGGTCGGCTGGTCGGGTTCGCCCTGCCGGCCACGCCGAGCAACGCCCCGGCCGACGTCCGCGAGGGCATCACCCTGCGGCGCACGGCCATGCTCAACGGCCGGTGCGACAACTGCGCGGCACCGCTCGTGGTGGGCGTCAACCGCGCCGAGCGGCGTCGCGCCGGGCGCACCGGCGGTGTGCCGCGCGGTCGTGCCTGGGTGCACCACCGGCCCGGCTGCCCCGCCGGTGACCGGGCGCTGGCCGAGGCGGTGGACCGCTGGCAGGTGGCCTGGGACGCCGACCAGGGGAAGACCGGCCAGCAGTCCGACGTGCGCCGTCAGGGCGGTCCCATGCGTCAGGGGGTCGACCTGTGAGCGCCGTGCTGACGGCCGCGCTGGAGATGCACGCGGCCGGGCTCGCCGTGCTCCCGGCGGCCAACGACGGCACCAAGCGCCCGGCGGTCGACTGGAAGCGCTGGCAGACCGAGCGCCCCGACGTCGAACAGCTCCACCAGTGGTTCGCCTCGGGCGAGTACGACGGCCTGGGCATCGTCGCGGGCGAGGTGTCCGGTCACGTCGAGCTGATCGAGCTGGAGGCCCGCACTGTCGCCGGCGGGGCCCTGGCCAAGCTGTCGGAGGTCGCCGACGCGGCCGGGGAGTCCGAGCTGCTGGCCGGGTGGCTCGGCGGCTGGGTGGTGTGGTCGGCCGGTGGTGGCCTGCACGTGCCGATCCGGATCACCGACCACCCGGTGCCGGGTAACACCAAGATCGCCGCCACCGCCGACCACGTGACGCTGGCCGAGACCCGTGGCGAGGGCGGGTGGTTCATCACCGCCCCGTCCGGCGGGCGCGTCCACCCCACGGGCGCCAGCTACCTGACCGCCACCGGCGGCCCGTCGACCATCCCGGTGGTCACCTGGGACGAGCGGGAGCGCCTGCACCGGATCATCCAGGTGGCCCTGGACGAGCGCTCGGTGCCCACGCCGGCCCCCGCCCCGGTGTTCGCGGCCCTGGCCCGGCCGGGCGGCACCGACGGCGTGTCCCCCGGCGACGACTTCAACGCCCGCACCGACTGGACCGAGCTGCTGGCCACCGACGGCTGGCGGCGGGCGTTCCAGCGGGGCGAGGTCACCTACTGGACGCGCCCCGGCAAGGCGCAGGGAATCAGCGCCACCACCGGCTACCAGGGTGACTGGCTCTACGTGTTCACCAGCTCCACCGTGCTGGAGCCTGAGCGCACCTACAGCAAGTTCGGGTACCGGGCGGCGTGGCACCACGATGGTGACTACAACGCGGCGGCACAGGCGCTGAAGGCGGAGGGGTACGGTCGGCCGGCGTCGCGCTCGACGTCCGCGGCCACCGTCGCCAGCGGCGGTCCGGGAGCCGTGACGGCGGACCAGGGCATGCGGTCGGCGGACGACGACGCGGGTGCGCGCGACCGGGAGCGGTCGACGGCCGCCACGCTGGTCACCCTCGCCGAGGAGCTGTACGGGTTCGGCGTCAGTGACACCGGCGAGGTGTTCGGCGTCCCCCGCACCGGTCCCCGGCTGGTGCAGATGCTCCGGGGCGGGAGGATGTCGCTGCGCAGCCAGCTGGCGGCGGAGTACCGGCGCAGGACCGAAGGTGTCGCGCGCTCCCAGGCGCTCACCGACGCCCTGGCCGTGATCGAGGGCTTCGCGCAGGAGCAGGAGCCCCAGACGCTGCACCAGCGCGTGGCCCGGCACGGCGACGACCTGTGGCTGGACCTGGGCGACACCAGCGGCCGGGCGGTGCGGATCAACGCCTCCGGCTGGCAGGTCGAGGACGCCGCGCCCGTGCTGTTCCGGCGCACCCAGCTCACCGCCGCGCTGCCCGACCCGGTGTCCGGCGGGGACCTGGACGAGCTGTGGCGCTTCCTCAACGTCACGCCCGACGACCGGCCGCTGGTGGTCGGCTGGCTGGTCGCCGCGCTGAACCCGATGATCCCGCACCCGATCCTGACGCTCAACGGCGAGCAGGGCACCGGCAAGACCACGGCCGGCAAGGTGCTGGTCGGCGTGCTCGACCCCAGCCCCGCCCCGATGGTCAAGCCGCCCCGCGACACGGAAAGCTGGGTGTCCAGCGCCCAGGGCGCCTACATGTTCGGTATCGACAACCTGTCGGGCGTCTCCGACTCGCTGTCCGACAGCCTGTGCCGCGCGGTCACCGGGGACGCGGACACCCGCCGGAAGCTCTACACCGACGACGACCTGATGGTGTTCCGGTTCAAGAGGTGCCTGCTGCTCAACGGCATCGACTTCGGCGCGGTCAAGGGCGACCTGGCCGAGCGCACCGTCTGGATCGAGCTGCACGCCATCGACGCCTCGGCCCGCCGCACCGAGGCGGCGCTGTGGGAGGGGTGGGACCAGGTGCACCCGCGCGTGCTCGGTGCCCTGCTGGACCTCACTGTCCAGGTGCTCGCCGCCCTGCCGACGCTCGCACTGGAGCGTCAGCCGCGAATGGCGGACTTCGCGCACGTCCTGGCCGCCGTCGACCAGGCCACCGGAAGCGACGGGCTGGCCAGGTACATGGCCTCGCTGGAACGGGCGGCCGTGGACAACCTGGTCGCCGACCCGTTCCTGGGAGCGCTGAGTACCGCCCTGGCCGGGGGGCGCTCCTTCACGGGCACCTCCAGCGAGCTGCTGGCCAGGGTGCCGGTGTTCGGCCTGCACGCGCCGAAGGGGTGGCCGGCCGACGCCCGCGCGGTCACCAAGTGGCTCAAGACCCAGGCGCAGACCATGCGCCAGGCCGGCTGGACGGTCACCGACCACGGAGCCAACAACCGGGGCAAGGTCGCGCGCTGGACCGTCGCCCCGCCGTCGGGCACCTGGGAGACCGGCCCGCTGCGGGTCATCGACGGGCAGCAGGCGGTGGGACTGTGAGCACGGTCTCGCGCTGCGCCCCGAGGAGGGCCAGCAGGGCGCGGGGGATGCGGGGATGGCGCGGGTCTTACCCCCGCGCCCTGCGGGGGTACTCCAGCGCTCTGCGGGGGTTCTGCGCGCGTCTGACCTGCACGTCGGCGTCGTGCGCGGGGGTTGCGGGGATTGCGGGGATTGCGGGGGTCCATTCCCCGACAAGTCCCCCCGCCCCCTGCGGGTCTGCGGGTCCCAGCGCCTGGGTCCCCTTTGTTGACCGAAGGGGGCAGAAGAGGGGGAGGGGCCCCGAGCACCCCCCTCGTGCGACTTCTGCCGGAACCAACCCCCGCGACCCCCGCGACCCCCGCACGCCCGACCTGCCGGCCCCCAGGTCAGGGGCCGCCCAGACCACCCGTGAGGGCGTGCGCCTGGACGGTGCCCGGTGACCCGCACTCCCGGCCCCCGCGCGGCCGTGATGCAGGCCGGTGGCGCTTGGATCGCCGAGGAGGCGGCGGCGCAGCTGTTCCCGATCTTGCAGAACGTCATCGGCAGGCAGGTGCAGGCCGGCCAGGCCCCGCCGCTCCTGCGGCAGTCCTACGAGGCGCTGCGCGAGTCGGCCCAGCACCACTGGAACCACCAGGGCACGTGTCCGTCGGTCAACGGACACGCAGTTCCGACATCGACGGACATCCCGCGAAGCTCGTCCCGTCGCCGTCCCGATGGCCTGCTGACCACCGCCCAGGTGGCCGACCGGCTGACGTGCACCGCCCGCCACGTGCCCCGCCTCGCCCGGCGGGCCGGTGTCGAGCCGGTGCCCGACAGCTACCGGCCCCGGCTGTGGACACCGCAGGCCGTCGCGGCGATGGCCGCCCACCGCTGCACCTGACAGACCAGGAGAACTCATGATCACCGACCTCAACATCGTGCCCGAGCCGGTGCCCCCCATCGACCAGACCCCCGAGGTGATCGCCGCGGAGCAGTTGCGCCAGAAGTACTGGCAGCAGGTGACCGCCATCCGCAACCGGGCGTCGTCGGACCCGATCAACAGCGCCCGGCTGGTGGTCACCGGCTGGCAGGAGCTCAACGCCGCCCTGGCCATCGGCCTCCAGGAGGTGCTGGCCCGCCGGACGGCCCGCGTCCAGTGGCTGGAGGGGCAGGTGCCTTGGGGTCCGGACGTGGCGGACGACGCCAGCGACGCGGACCGGGCGGTGCTGCTCCAGGCGTTCCGCTCGGTGCTGTCGCAGGCGCGGGCGGCTACCGACAAGGGGCTGGAGCAGATGCTCCAGGACGCCGCCGCCTTCAGTGACGACGTCGCCCTCCGCGCCAGCCTCACCGCACTCATGGAGCGCGACGGCGGCCGAGAGAAGGCCCGCAGCTGGTGGCTCCAGGTCACCGGCGACACCGACCTGCTGGACGAGGCACAGCGCCTTAGCGACGAGTACGTTCTGTGGCGCATGCGCGTCACCCAGGTGTTCGCCCCGGAGCCGGCGCCCGACGAGCTGGCCGCCCTCCAGGCCGCGCAGGCGGCGGCCGAGAAGGCCGCGAGCGACGCCCAGCGGGCTCGGCAGATGGGCAACCGGCTGTCCGGCGGCATGCTCGGATGAGCGACGCGCAGCACGGTCTGAACTGGCCGGGGCGTCACGTGAGGCGGCGCGGAAGCTGGGTCGCCGTCCGCGAGGCCCTGGCCGAGGGATACCGCCGCCGGGTCCGCTACGACACCGCCGGGGCCGCCCCGTTCACCGCCACGCTGGCGGCTATCGAGGCCGGCGAGCCCGTGGTGGTCCCGGCCTATCTCGTGGGTGCGGGCACCACCGGGCACGTCCGTGTCGAGGCTGACGGGCGCGTCTCCGTCATCGCGGACGGCGCCGGTACGGGCAGCGGCAGCGGGGACGGCGCGGCCCGGTGACCGTGGCGGCAGCGCACCGAGTGGACCGAGCCCGAGCCGATCACCAACGCCGGGCGCACCACCCGCCCGACCGCCGATACGCCCTGAGCTTGGAAGGGCTCGCACCAACCGCCCCTGAGCCTGGCCAAGGTGGCCCAGGCCCAGGGGCGACGCCGGAGACGAGAGACGGACCGTGACGTGCGCCGTCATTAAGGCCAACTTCCCGGTTCTCAGCTCACCACGGCCACTGACGCCGCCAGCAATGCGTCACCCAACGCCTTCGCCCGACGAGCGTCGCCACCCACCCTCGCTCAGACGGCAGCATCGCGTTCAGTGGGAGTGGTCCGTGACGTCTTCGAGGCCAGGTGTGCGCTGGGGGGGGGGGGGCGGCGACGGCCAGACGGATGCGCTTCGAAGTTCGATCGCCGCCAACGCGGTCACCGGCCGCGCGCCCGATGAGTCGGCCTGGAGACCGAACTACGTCTCCATCGGATGCCTTCGACTCCGCGGCACACGACGCCGTTCCGGTATTCGCCGACGCTTTTTCGCGCACTCCTGAGCTAGGGCCTGGCCGGCCGGTCAAGCTCAGTGAGGGAATCCGGGTCTTCCGTCGCCCACATCGCTAAGAATCCGGAAGATGAGCCAAAGAGGAGCCCGGCGAGTAACAGCAGGGCATTCGCGACTTCTCCACTGTTGACGCGACGCAATGAGATAGAGGCCTGACGATCAAGGAGGCCCGTCCAGACAACTTCTTGATCGCTGCCTTTCTCGGCGGCAGGCCTCGCGCCAGTGATCAGATAATCGTCGGGAGCCGCGAATCGCGTACAGAGAGCCATCGCATCCGGAATCTCAAACGATTCGGGAATTAGTGTCTCGTTGTCGTCGATGAGCGAATCCTGAGGACGCCCTTCGTCCATGATCGAAGCGTTTGGCTCGGCGACAACCTGCGTAGCCCAACTCTGGCGCAGCACGTTCCTTGGCCGTCCGGCGATTAAGATTGACACGCCGGACGCCACTTTGACCATCTCGTCATTGCACGCCCGTACGTAGCCGATTCCGCCACCGATTCTGGGGTGTGGAATCACCCCAGTTAGCAATTCGCAAGCGACAGGGTCCCCGAATTGCTCACACTTCGGCTTGGATACTTTAAGGCCCACTCGGCTGATGGGGCTATCCAGCATGGCACTGCCAGTGAGCAAAACGGTGAAGCGCTTGCCGACGGCGGTCAAAGGAAGGATGAACCCGTATGCGGTCAACTCGGGATTATACTGGAGTTGGTTGTCGATGGATATCGCGACCGAGCTTTCTCCTCCCTCAATCCCTATTGAGATACCCGAGTCGCCGTCGTACGCAGGAGTGGGATCCGCAAAGGCGCCCATAGCCCGGTAGCCCGCGGCAATTCCTAGCAAGAGAGTCACGATCATCAACGTTCGAGCGCGCCTGCGGATGATTGATCGGCGAGACGTCATAGGGATCGGCGCCGGGACGCGCGCGACCTGGCGAGCTGCAGCCTTGCGCCGCAGCCCGGCCGGCGTTGCGCCTCGTCGCGGAGTCTGCATGGCGGGAACTCTTTCCGAGGGTGTGGCCGGGGATGGGCGAAAGTAGATTACTGGCCTTGGCGCGCACTTGGAGCGACGACACTGGGCCTTTGCGGCATTCATCGCAGGAAGACTAGGTTTTCTCTATCCTCCCCTCGGAATGAGGCACTGCGGACGCGCGGTCCGCGGGGTGTAGAACTTCAACACGCGGCGGGTCCGGTTTGGCGTCCCCGGTCGCCGCACCGCCCGCTGAGGCTGAGCGACTAGGGCCGTCCTGCTCTGGCGTTGCGATCAAGGGTGGGCACCGAGCTGTGGGGCGGCTGGGGCAGCTCTTTGGTGCACCCTCTGGCTCGAGGGGGTAACGCGCGAACCGGACCAAGCCCGAGGCGGCCCCCAGTCGTCGGCCTGCCGAGCTCGTGTGCCACCGACCAGCAGTCGCTATCGACCAGGGAGGCGGTCGCTGAGCATGGCCCGTTCGCCGTTGCGCCAACCATCAACCATCCTGGTGCTGTGTCCCAGAACCCCGCTTCAGGCTCAGGGCCGGTGAAGCGTGACCCCACGGTGCACGTGGGAGCCAGGCATCATTTGGTGCCACGCTTCTATCTAGAGCGCTTTGCGGATAATGATCGCATCGCAGTCGTGAACCGCCACACTCGCGCGCGTCGTGTTGCCATGATCAGAGACACTGCCGCAGAAAGAGACTTCTACACATTCGTGAACAACGACGGGGAGATGGATGGACGCTTGGAGCAATTGCTAGGGCTTGTAGAACATGACGCCGCACGTGTGATCAGGAACGTGACGAGTGTATTCAACGTCCGGCCGACCCAGGATGACCGCGAGGTCATGTGCCTCTTCTTGGCCTTTCAGCTTGCGCGCGGAAGGGCAAGCCGTCGGAAGATCGAATTATTGACAGACATGATGGAACGGTTAAGGGGAAGTGTCGCTCCCGACCAACTTGACAATTTTGAATTCGCCTCGGACCCGAACGAGCACATCCGACTCATCGGCGAGCTCGCCGAGGCCATGATGCCCCACCTACGTCCCCGGCCGTGGTTCCTATTCGATTTCACGAGCCCAGCACTCGTAACAAGCGATGAGCCGGTCGTTCTCCACACTCCGGGGCCACATGAGGACGGGGAGGCGTTGGGGCTGGGGACAGCTCACGAAATATGGCTACCCTTGGACCCCAGGCACCTCCTCGTTCTAGGCAAGCGAGGCGACCCTGGCCCGTTCCATCGGCTCGCAGGCGAAGTGGCCCTTGCAGAGCAGTCGAACTTGCTAGTTGCGCACTCTGCCTACGAAGAGATATACGCACATCCCACTTTCAGCGTCAGGGTGCCAGATCCAGGTCCGGCGGAACCGCTATTCCGCGTTACTGAGGACGCTTCCCCCCTATTGAGGCGCTACAATAAACCGCCGACTAATCGGCGAACACAGCGACGTAAACGAAAGCACTAATCACGACTTGTCGTGTATGAGGATTGGTCCGATACCCCCTGGGGAGAACCCCCTCCTCGGCCCCAGGGGGAGACCGCAGCGTGTAGCACCGTCTCCCTCCCTACTCCCCTCGCGCACGCGCGAGACACGCGCGCGGCATGCCGAAAGGAACGGCGTCTGTGACATCAACTCTGTTGCCCTGCGGTACTTGGGCCGCCTACCGCCGCCACAGACGGCGCGGCGAGGACGCCTGCGAGCCGTGCCAGGAGGCGCAGCGGGCTCGTAGCCGCAAGCGCTACTACGAGCACCGCGAGCGCTACCTGACCAACGCCCGACGCCGTTACGACGAAGTCGTCGCACCTCGGCGCTACGAGCGTGCCGTGCAGGGCAAGACATGCCCCACCTGTTCGCTCACCTTCGACACGACCAACGCGCGACAGACCTTCTGTTGCACCGACTGCCGCCAGTTCAGTACGCGGGAAGGGGCGATGAAGTAGCGAACCCTCCAGCAGACGTGGGTCTCATGTCGCCGACTGGCGGACAACCTCTGCAGCAACGCCTGCGGGAACGCCCGCATCTGCGGGGAGACGTCCGCGTGCCAGCAGGCGTGATCACGGCACCCCGCGGACGCGACCCGCTTCGCAGCACCGTCACACCCCTGACCCAGACTGCCAGCATGGACACGGGGGACGTCACCAGCATCGTCTTGGCGGCCTTGACGGCCGTGTACGTCGTCTACACGGGGCGGCTCAATCACCACACGCGGGACAGTGCGGTCGCTGCGAAGGCGTCGGCCGCAGCAAGCGAGGCGGCAACCACCGCTGCCCTAGAGACCGCCCAAGCGTCACGACGCGCCGCAGAAGCAGCGGAGCGGTCGGCGGCTCTGTCCGAAGCGGTCACGCCAGTTAACTTCACCGCCCGCGTCGTCGCTACAGGATCACGAGGCGTCGCCTGGATCCGGAGCGAGTCGGCCAGCGTGTACGTGTTCTCGGCCAACATCAAGCTGCTGGTGGTGCCGGCCACCACGGGCACCGTCAGAGAGGTCCAGGCGACAGTCCGCATCGCCGACGACGACGGCACCTCCGGGGCCTTCGTCCACCAGGGCGACGAGCTCCTGGCCCCTCTGCCAGAAATCTTGGAACCGGGCGACACCGTCTTCGGCCACGCGACGGTCACGTACAGCTTTGGCACCGAACCGCCTGGTCGCGAGCGCTTCATCGAGGTCGGGCGGCAGCAGGTGACCGCGGAACCTTGATCTTCCGACCAGGACAGCCATCGGGGCGACACGCCAGCGATGCTGCAAAAAGGAGCTGCTCCTTTCTGCACTGTAGAGTGCGGTCGGACAGGGGCAGGGGTTGGAGGGGCAGTGACATCAGGACGCGAGACCAGTCGAGTTGAGCTCCGGGCGGGGGCGAACGCCATCGGCCCGGTCAGGGCGGCGACCGGTTCGACTCAGCCAGGGCGTCGCGTGGCTTCTCCCCGCGTCCCTGGCTACGACGTCGCGATCTTCGTGGACAGGGAGCCGGACTCGATCCTGAGGCCGTACGTCGTCTTGGAGTCGAAGGCCCCGAGGACACATAAGGCGCGTGACATCCACGCCCTCTTCGCCCAGCTGACCCGATACCTGTCTGAGAACCACCAGGAGGAGACGAAGTGACACCCAGTAGCGGGTCCATGAAGCCGGAGGAGCGGGTCCGGCAAAAGACGTTGAAGGACCTTCGCGAGCAGGGGTGGTCCGAAGATCGGCTCCGTTGGCGACCCGAATGGCCGGTACCAGCCACTCCGCACGACCTGACCAAGCGGGAGAGGGGACAGCGATTCGCGATCTGCGGAAGTTGCGACCTAGTCGCCTTCGCCGACAACAGCTGCGAACCCCACGCACTGCAGATCATTTTTGAGTTCAAGGCACCGGACATCGACGCAGGGCGCGACCAGCTCATCCGCTACCTGTCAAGCGAGCCGATGGCCAAGATGGGGTTTTGGACCAACGGCGAGAAGACGTTGGCCATCTACAAGCGCCACACCGCGGACTGGCTGGAAGTTGAGGGCGCAGAGCTCCCCCGTCCGGGCGACGACCTCACCCGGCCCCCGGATCAGCCGCCAACCTGGAACCGCCTCAAGGTGCCAAGCGCGGTCGAACTCGCCGTAGCGCTTCGGCGCCTGGTCGCCACGGTCGTTGTTCAAGATTCGCGCGCCACACGTCGCGAGGACCAGCTACGGGAGTTGGTGCACGTGATGTTGGTCAAGCTCGACAGCGACAGCACGGCCAGCCGCTCGGCGAACGTAGACAAGCCAGTGGCGTTCCGGGTTTACGGCAGTCAGGACACTCGGGTGACGGAGACCGCCAAGGTGATCCGCGAGCGGTTCTCGGAGTATTTCGAGAGCCAGCGGACGCGCATCTTTCATCCCGACGATCGGCCGGAGATCCTGCTCACCGACGAGACGATCTACCGGGTTGTGGCCGAGCTGTCCGGCTATCGCATCCTCGGGGATGACGTCGACGTGCTCGCGAAGGCCTTCCAGGTGTTCCGCTCCCAGGCGCTCAAGTCGGCCGAGGGCCAATTCTTGACGCCTCAGCGGGTCATCCGACCCTGTGTGATGGCCCTAGAAATCACCTCCGAGGACACCGTCATCGACCCGGCCTGTGGCACGGGCGGCTTCCTGTTCGAGGCCCTTCGTCAGGTACGGGACAACGAGTTCCCCGACGAGTCCGAGGTCTGGAACCTCGTCAAGTTTGCCAACGACAAGCTGTATGGGGTCGACATCGACCACATTGGCGTCAAGCTCACGCGGGCGCTGATGATCGCCTTCCGCGACGGATCGACTCACGTGCTTTTGGGGGACTCGGTACGCCGCAGCCTCTGGCCGGCCAAGTTTCCGGGCATTGAGGCCGCTTTGGGTAAGCCGGGGGGCACCGACGTGGAACGGCAATTCACCGTTGCTGTCACCAACCCACCGTTCGGTGAGGACTTGAAGGTGTCTGCGGCCGACGCACGCTCCGCTGGCTACACGATCGCCAAGGCAGCCGCCGCAGGGCGGCGCAAGGAGTACGTCGACCTGGAGATCGGATTGATCTTCTTAGAGCTGTGCCACCGCCTCCTGCGTGTCGGCGGCCGCATCGGCATCGTCCTCCCCGAGACCTACTTCTTCAGCTACAGCTACCGCTGGCTTCCGGACTGGCTGGAAGGTCGCCTGGAGCTCCGCGGGATGGTCAACATCCCGATGGAGGCGTTCGAAGAGTTCTGTCGGGCCAAAACAAACTTCTACATCTTCGAGAAGGTCGGCGAGGGAAAGCCGAAGGACGGGGCGCAGTCGTGATTCACAAGCCGAGCTGGTTCCAGGACGGCATGGTCATGATTTCGAACGCGCCCACTTGTGGGCTTACTAAAGGCGGACGCCTTCTCCCCCTGGTCGACCCAACTACGGGGCAGCGAGTGCTCACCGTGGACGAGGAGACTGGGGAGGAAGTCGAGGCGATCAATGACCGACTCTTGGAGGACATGGAAGCTCTACAGAAGGGCGAGTTAACGGACACCTTGCGCTTCGTCGATGCCCGCGAAGTCTCCATGCGCACGGCAGTCCCGACGTATTACGACCGGCGCTATCACGACGTGTTCACTGAGACACTGACGGAAGAGCGCTTCGCCGGATTCACGAGCGCAACCATCGGGGACCTGATCAAGGACGGCAGGCTAGAGGTCCGCAATGGGCACGGTTCACCCTCGCAGAGTGTTCGAGTGGGCACCGTACCCTACATCAAGGTCAGCGATCTCCGCGCTGGATTGGTGAACATCAACCCCACCAACCGCGTGCCGGCGGCCATTGCTCAAGGATTTTGGCGAGGCACCTCCTCTGGCCTGCGCCCCTGGGACCTGATCTGCCCCGAGCGGACGTCGAAGAACATTGGCGACTTCTGCCTGTTGCTGCCGGGCCAAGAGGACGTCGTGGTCACCAAGGAGGTCATCGTCCTTCGCCCTGGCCCAAAGGCTGACTTTGATGCCTTCTATTTGCTTTGGGCGATGACCTTGACGATCGTCCGCGATCAGTGGCGGCGGGTCATCTTCA
The DNA here is from genome assembly GCF_040659695.1 of Modestobacter sp. NPDC049651. NCBI lineage: Bacteria > Bacillati > Actinomycetota > Actinomycetes > Geodermatophilales > Geodermatophilaceae > Modestobacter > Modestobacter sp. NPDC049651. The sequence continues at coordinate 191,616 of NZ_JBFAOG010000006.1, read as the reverse complement.
TGCAGACCAACCGAGAGGACGTTGGCGGCCGGTACCTGGAGATCGAGATCCCTATAGCCCCGACCGCCGAGCGCGCCAACGAGGTGTCCGCAGCCTTTCGCGCCTACTACACCAGCCTCGCTGAGGCACGCGAGGGGCTGCGGGACTTCCTGACCGCCGAGCCCCATCATCACTTCTTCATCGGCAGCGCACACGACCCCGTGGCCGATGAAGACGAAGACGATGTCGAGGCCGGAGTCGAGGCCGTCGCCGAGGAACAGGCGACCACCGAACCCTAGCGGCAGCGTTGACTCAGGCCGGCAGAACACCGGCCTGAGTCGACAGCCACCCTTGGGCGATACTGGTGGCTCAACGTCGGCACGCGTAGCAGCGGCGGCGCTGGTTGACCGCTCAGCTTTCGTCGGTAGCTCGCCGTACGGTCCCCGTCGTGGAGGACACGAAGTGGTGCTCGCGCGGCGAGCATGACGTTCCCCGGCCAGGTTGGACGCCGAGCATGTGGAACCGTACGCGCCGGGGGGCCTGGTGTCGCGAGTGCGTATCGGAGTACCGGTGGTACTCAACTAGGAAGTTGCCCGACCCGAAGCGCAAACTGGGGACCGAGCGAAGGTGTGAAGGCTGCGGCTCGGACATCTCCGACCGTCCGCACCACACCGTCTACTGCGGCGCGGAATGCGGTCGCCGAGCGCGACGAAAGGCTGAACCCGAGCGCTACCGGGAGACAGCTCGCGCCTACTACTACGATCTCCCTCCGGGACGATTCGCCGAGATGCTGGCCGCCCAGAACGGCTGGTGCGCCATTTGCGGAATCGTGCCGGAAAATGGCGGTTTCTTGGATCACGACCATGAGACTGGCCACCCGCGGGGTATCCTCTGTCGTCGCTGCAACTCGGGCATCGGCATGTTGGATGACAGTCCGCAACACTGTCTGAACGCCTACAATTACCTGCGAAGGCCCCCCGCTGGCCCGAGAAGGCCGCCATACCGTGGCTACCGAATGCCGACCGATGCGCACGAGCGAATGCTTGGGGCTCAGGGGGGTGTCTGCCCGATCTGCGGGCAGGTGCCTGTAATTCCCTCGGAGGACCATTGCCACGACCAACTCCTAGTTCGCGGCATAATCTGCTTGAAACACAATACTGGGATCGGATTTTTTGACGACGACCCAATCATTGTTTTCCGCGCGTATGAATATCTGTCGGAAGGTGGCTTCGTCCCGTCCAACACCATGGACGACAAGAACCTGACCTCGTGAAGCCTGCCCGAGACCCATCGGTGTGACGACGTCGACGGTGCCGACGCCGAGGCTCCCACGGAGCAACCAAGGCGGACGACGCAGCGCCCGTCCAACGCCTCGCCGCTCAGCGGCGGGCCCCGACGAGCTGGAACTCGACTTCGGAGACTTGCACCTCAAGTCGACGCGTCGCAGAGGCCATGCTTCTCCGGATGGTGAGCCGGCAAGCCGCCTCCTTCGGCCGGCCCGCCCTCACTCGCAGCCAGCTCATGGTGTGTCGCAACGACCTGGTAGATCGCCGCGCCGCTGATCGTCGAGCGCCACCTCAAGCCCTGTCTTGTGGCCGGACCCGGCTGACGCGCGCTTAGTCCCTCAAGGAGTCTCGGCCGCCCCGTGACCACTTGACCAGGGCGACTGCAGGGGCGGGGTGCGGGGCCCTCTGCCACGAGCCGACCCCTCGACGACTCGACCAACTTCATCGACCAAACTGGGCGCTGACAAGACTGGCATTGAGGCCGCCGTTCAACGCCCGCGCACGACCAAGGGATTGGACCGGTCACGCTCGCCGCCGACATGCATCTCCGCAGGTGAGCACAGCGTTCAGTGTTCGAGTGCTCATAATCCCTGGGTCGTGGGTTCGAGCCCCACCCGCCCCACTCCCCCAGCGATCAGTTCTCCGGCGCTCGGCGGTCTTGCTCTCGACACGAGACGACCACCAGCCCCGGGAGCACGTCATGGGCCTCATCACCATCGAGATGTTCGCGACCCTCGACCTCGTCGGGCAGGCGCCCGGCGGGCCCGAGGAGGACCCGGACAACGACTTCCCGTTCGGCGGCTGGCAGGCGCCGCTGATCGACGAGGTCGCCGGTGCCCAGGTCGCCGCCGCCTACGAGGGCACCGACGCACTCCTGCTCGGCCGGCGCACATACGACATCTTCGCCGGCTACTGGCCCCACCAGGAGGGCGGCGAGGACGACGACATCGCCACCCTGTTCAACTCGATCCCCAAGTACGTCGCCTCCCGCGGCCGGCCCGACCTCGCCTGGGCCGGGTCGACACAGCTCGGCCCCGACCTCGCCGCCGCGGTGCGCGAGGTCCGCGACCGGCACTCCGACGTCAAGGTCGTCGGCAGCATCGACCTGGTGCAGACCCTGCTGCGCGAGAAGCTGTTCGACCGGCTCGACCTGTGGCTGCACCCGGTCGTGCTCGGCGTCGGGAAGAAGGTCTTCGCCGGCGGCGCGGTGCCCACGAACCTCACGCTGCTCCAGCCGCCGGCAGCAAGCCCGACGGGCGCGGTGTACCTGCGCTACGGCCTCGCCGAGGGCACCCCGGCCACCGGCGACATGAGCGCACCCGACCGCGGCCTCGGACACGACGGCTGACGCCGTCCACCTCCCACCGGTGCGCACCGCGGCACTCCAGGATGCCGCGGTGCGCACCGACCGCCCCGCCGTCCTGATCACCGGCTGCTCCTCCGGCCTCGGCCTCGAGACCGCCGTCGAGCTCGCCGGCCGCGGCTGGCAGGTGGTCGCCTCGATGCGCGATCCCGTCCGGCGCGGGGCCCTCGACGAGCGCGCCCGGTCTGCGGGGCTCGGCCCGCTGGACGTCGTCCCGCTCGACGTGGCCGACGCCGCGTCGTCCGAGCAGGGCGTCAAGGCAGCGCTGGAGCTGACCGGCGGCCGCCTCGACGCGGTCGTCAGCAACGCGGGGACGGCGAGCGGCGGCGCGTTCGAGGACACCGACGAGGACGAGTGGCGGCGGGTGCTGGAGACCAATCTCATCGGCACGCTCCGGCTGACCCAGCTGGTCCTGCCGGTGCTGCGGCAGCAGCGGTCCGGGCGGCTGGTGTTCATCTCCAGCGACTCGGCCCGCTACGGCAACCCCGGCTTGTCGCTCTACTGCGCGTCGAAGTGGGCACTGGAGGGCTGGGCCGAGTCGCTGGCGTACGAGGTGGAGCCGTTCGGCGTCCGGGTGTCGCTGGTCGAGCCGGGCAACTACGACACCGCGATCTGGGCGACGACGCCGCGCATCACGCCGCCGGGCAGCGCCTACGCCGGCATGGCGATGATCGTCGAGCGGTTCGTGGAGACCCAGCACCTCCCGCAGTCACGGGACCCCCGCGAGGTGGCCCGGGCCGTCGCCGGCGTGCTGACCGCGCGCCGGCCCGCCTTCCGGGTGCCGGTCGGGCCGGACGCCAAGGTCGCCGCCGTCCTCGGCCGGCTCCCCTACCGGCTGACCGCCGCCGCGGTCCGCCGGGTCACCGGCCTGCACCGCTGGCGCCCCTGAGCCGGGGCATCCAGATCAGGAGGCGCGCGAGTCGGCCTCGGCCACCGGCTCGGCGAGGACCACCTGCACGCCGCGTTCGCGCCACTGCGCCGCCGCCTGCGCGTCGTCGATGACCAGCAGGTCGATCTGCTCGGGCAGCAGGACCAGGTGCGGCGCGACCGCGTCGTGCTTGCTGCCGTCGGCCAGCACCGCGGTGCGCCGGGCGGCCTGCGCCATGGCCGTCTTCGCGTCGGCGTCCGGACCGCTGACCGACGTCGCACCGGACGCCGGGTCGAGCGCGCAGGCACCGAGGAACGCCCACTCGGCACGGTGCCGGGCGAGCGCGGCGACGGTTCCCGAGCCGATGAAGTAGCGGGAGCGCCGGTCCCACTGCCCACCGGTGAGCGTCAGCTGCACCTCGTCGTCGTCCTCGAAGACCAGCGCGATGTCCAGCGAGTTCGTGATCACCGACAGCGGCCGCACCTGCAGTGCCCGGGCGAACGCGAGCACCGTCGAACCGGCGTCGAGGACGATGGTGTCCCCGGGCGCCACGAGGTCGGCGGCCGCAGCGGCCACGGCGATGGCGTCCTTGGCCGCGGCGGCGACGTCGGCGCGGTCCACCCACGCCATCCGCGCGGGGTCCAGCAGCACGGCGCCGCCATGGGTCTTCTGCAGGTGCCCGGCATCGGAGAGGGCCCGCAGGTCGCGCCGGACGCTGTCCTCGGAGACGTCGAGCAGCGCGGCCAGTGCGGCGACCTCGACGCGGCCGTGCCGGTGCAGCTCGTCGAGGATCCGTGCCTGACGCTCGCGCGCAAAGACCCGCATGACCTGTCCCGCCTCCTGCTGTTCTCTGCTTGACTCTGCCGAAGTCTGCACGATTGACTACCGAGCATGCAAGCGACCACGGGGTTCTTGCCACCCGCTCGGACCTCTTCGCCCGTCGCGCTCGCCGTCACCGGCGTCGTCGGCTTCCTGGTGCTCGGTGCGCTCGCCAGCGTCCTGGGGCCGACGCTCCCGGACCTCCGGTCCCAGCACGGGCTCGGCGCGGGCAGCGCCTCGCTGCTGCCGGCCGCGTTCTCCGGCGGCTCCGCGCTGGGCGTCGGCGCGGCCGGGCTGCTGCGCGGACGGCGGTCGGTCGCCGAGCTGATGACGACAGGGGCGCTCGCCCTCGCGCTCGGCTGCGCGGCCGTGCCCGTCGCCCCCGGCGGCGCCGCGGCTGGTGCGTGCCTGCTGCTCGCCGGCCTGGGCTTCGGGATGCTGGACCTGCTGCTGAACCTGACCCTCGCCCGGTCGTTCGGGTCGGGCAGCGGCGCCGTGCTCATGGCGGTCAGCGCCGCCTTCGGCGTGAGCGCCGTGGTCACGCCGGTCGCCGTCGGCTGGTTCCCCGAGCGGCTGGCCCCGCCGTACTGGGCGTGCGCGGTGGGCGGCCTGGTCCTCGCCGCGCTGACCACCCGGCTGCGCGTCGCCACGACACCGGTCCAGCGCAGCCGGCACACCTCGTCCTGCCCCGGCGAGCTGCTGGTCGTGCTCCTGCTGGCGGCCGTGCTGCTCGGCTACGTCGCCGTCGAAGGTGGTGCGGCCGGCTGGGAGACCACCCACCTGCGCGCGGCCACCGACCTCAGCGCCGGCCGCGCCGCCCAGGCGGTCGCGCTGTTCTGGCTGGGGCTGACCGTGGGCCGCCTGCTGGCCGCGCCGCTGGCCCTGCGCCACCACCCGAGCCGGCTGGTGATCGGCTCGATGGCCGCGGCGACGGTCGCGCTCGCCCTGGCCACGCACGGACCGCTGGCCGTGCCCGCCTACGCGCTGGCCGGGCTGCTGCTCGCCCCGGTCTTCCCCGCGGTCATCGCCTGGCACGCCGGGGAGGCCCCCGGCGGCCGCGGCGCGACGCTGGTCTTCGCCGTCGGCCTGGCCGGTCCGCTGGCCGCGTCCCCGCTCATCGGCATCGTCGTCGAGGCCACCGACGCCCGCGCCGTCCCCTGGGTGCTCGCCGGGGTGGCGGCCACCACCGCCGGCGTCGCCGTCGTCCTCGCCCGCCGCACCGCGTCCCGGCGAGCGTGACCGGTCCGGACGACGCAAGCTGGGGGCGTGGCCATCGACGCGACCTACACCTGGGCCGGCACACCCGACGCCGCCCTCGCCCTCCTCACCGACGAGCAGTTCCTCCGTGATCGCGGCAAGGCCCTCGGCGCGGAGGTGGACGACGTGACCGTCTCCGGCACCGAGACCGTCTCCCGCCTCGCCGCCCCGACCCAGGGCATCCCGCCGATGTTCGCGAAGTTCGTCGGCTCCTCGGTGGCCTTCGTCGAGACGACCACCTGGACGCCGGACGGCGCGGGCGGCCACCGCGCGGCGCTCGACGCCCGCGCCGAGATCTTCGGCCGGTCCGCGATCGTCTCCGGCGAGCGCCGCCTCGTGCCCGACGGCGCCGGCACCCGCTCGACCGTGCACGCGGACGTGACGGTGAACGCGCCGTTCATCGGCGGCCAGGCGGCGTCGGCCGTGGGTCAGCTCGTCGAGCTGGTGCTCCGCCGCGAGGACGAGCTCGTGCGCCAGCGGCTCTGACCGGGACTGTCGGACCCCGGCGCCACACTGCCGGCATGGCCGCCTTCTTCCTCCCCCGCGCCGCCGACGACGAGCAGGCCGAGCGGCTGTACGAGGCGCTGGCGGAGTTCGCCGGCTGCGAACCCGCGCCGCCCGCCGAGCGGGTGCAGTCGATCGCCTTCCGCCAGGACGGCTGGGAGTGGACAGCGGCGGTCGGCGAGGAGGTCCGCGGCGAGCGCACCACCCGCACGCTGCGCCGCGGCGAGGTGCTCGAGCACACCGAGACCTCGACGGCGACCTGCCGGGTGCTCGCGGTCTACCCGGGCACCCCGTTCGTCGTCGTCACCGACGCCCAGCCGATCACCGGCACCGCGTCGGAGTGGGCCAACCCCTTCACCGCCGAGCCCGAGCGGGTCACCCGCTTCGCGCCGCGGTGACCGGGTCACCAGCCGCGCGCGCGGCCCTCACCGAGCAGGTGCGAGTCGACCAGGGCCACCGGGACGCCGACCGTCCGGTCGTCCGCGAGCGTGAGGGTGCCCGCCTCCCGGTCGTAGCCGGTCACCGTGTCGAACCGGATCCGGTCGTGCCCGACCACCGTGGGCGTGCCGGTGTCGTCCGGGCCCCCGACGTCGAGGGTGAAGCCGTCCACCCGCAGCACGTGGAAGACCGGGGTGGTGATCCAGAAGGCCTCCGCGACGAACGCCGGGAACCCGCCCCGCGCCTCGTCGGGGAGCACCCGCCCCCAGGCGTCGGCGGGCACCTTCCCCTTCATCGCGTCACGGATCTCGGGGAACGAGCTCAGCGGCACCCACGTCGGCGGGACCGGCTCCCAGTTGGCCACCGCCGCACTCTAGGCCGCGCACCGGGAGCGCCCCAGGAGCACCGTCCGTCACGCCCGTCCCACCGGACGGCACAGTTCGGGTACAGGGGCGTCCAAGGCATTGACCCCTACCCGGATCGGGCATAGGACGGCGCCATGGCCGCACTCGCCGTGGAGGACCTCGCTCCGTTCCCGGACTGGGCGACCGCCGGCCGCAGCGCGCTGACCTTCCTGCACCGCACGGTCGGGCTCGACGTCTGGATGCTCACCCAGGTGGTCGGCGACCAGCAGGTGATCCTGCACGCGCACCCCGCGACCGACATCCCGCCCGGCACCGCGGTGCCCTGGGACCGGAGCTTCTGCCGCAAGATGGTCACCGGCGAAGCGCCCCGGGTGGCCACCGTGGCCGCCGCGGTCCCCGCCTACCGCGACGTCATGGTGGGCGCCGACCAACGGGTCGCCGCGTACTTCGGGGTCCCGTTGGTCACCCGGGCCGGCACGCTGTTCGGCACCGTCTGCGGTGTCTCCTCCCGCGCCCAGCCGCTGAGCCTGACCCGCCACCTGCCGGTGGTCGAGTTCACCGCCCGCATGCTCAGCAGCCTGCTGCCCGAGGACGCCGTCCACGCCGACGGGCCGATCACCTCCGCCGCGGGCCAGGACCGCTGAGCCGGTGCCTCCCCAGCACCCCACCCCGGGAGCCGGACGGCGTTTGCCGACGCCGGCCGGTGCCTACTGACGCGATCATGACGACCGAGCCCCCGGCGGGGAACCGGGTCGTCGGCGGACGGTACGACCTCGTCGACGAACTGGGGCGCGGTGGCATGGGCGTGGTCTGGCTGGCCCACGACCGCGTGCTGCACCGCGAGGTCGCCCTCAAGGAGATCTCCTACCCGCTGCACGTCACCGACGCCGAGCGCGCCGTGCTCCGCGAGCGCACGCTGCGCGAGGCCCGCGCCGCCGCCCAGCTGGAGCACCCGCACGTCGCCGCCATCCACGACATCGTCGAGGAGGACGGCCGGCCCTGGCTGGTGATGGAGCACGTGCGGTCCCGCAGCCTGCAGCGCATCCTCGAGGAGGACGGCCCGGTCGCCCCTGCGCAGGCCGCCCGCATCGGGCTCGACGTCCTCTCCGCCCTCGAGGTCGCGCACGCCGCCGGGATCGTCCACCGCGACGTGAAGCCGGCCAACGTCCTGATCACCGATGACGGTGACGCCTGCCTGACCGACTTCGGCATCGCCACCACGACCGAGGACTCCACGCTGACCGCGCAGGGCGCGGTCCTCGGGTCACCGTCCTACATGGCTCCCGAGCGCGCGCACGGCGAGCCGGCCACCCCGGCGGTCGACCTGTGGTCGCTGGGCGCGACGCTCTACGCGGCCGTCGAGGGGCGCACCCCGTTCGGCGGGGACGAGCCGATGGCCATCCTGCTCGCCGTGATCGAGGAGGAGCCCGCGCGCCCGACCGCCGCCGGGCCGCTCACCCCGGTGCTCGACGGTCTGCTCCGCAAGGACCCCGCCACCCGCATGTCGGCGGCCGAGGTCCGCCGGGAGCTGACCGTCGTGGCCGGAGGGCAGACCACCGAGGACGCCGACCCACAGCACACCGCCCAGCAGCAGGCCGCCCAGCAGCCGGGCTCCGAGGCACCCGCGCCGATCACCCGGCGCGCCATCCGGGCGCTCCGGGGTGGGGACGTCGTGCGCATCGACTTCGGCGAACTGGTCGCCCTGGCATCGTCGTCGCGGGCCGCGCTGGGCACCGTGGTCCGGGAGGTCAACGAGCGCCGGCACCAGCCGCCGATGACGCGGCGCGAACGGCGGGCCGCGGCCAAGCAGCGCCGGTACCGGTTCAAGCGCCGCTGGGTCGTCGTCCCGATGGTGCTGCTGGTGCTGCTCGTCGTCCTGGTGCTGGGCGTCGTCGCGCTGCTGGTCACCGGGGCCATCCAGCTGTAGCGGCACGGCGCCGGTTGGACCGGGGCGCTCGAGGGGTAGCCGCCGCTCATGGAATCGCGCGAGCTGCTGCTGACCGCCTTCGACAACATCGAGCAGGCCGTGCGCGGCGTGCTCGACGGCATCGACCCCGCGCTGCTGACCGAGCGGGTCGACCCCGAGGCCAACACGATCGCCTGGCTCACCTGGCACCTCACCCGGGTGCAGGACGACCACGTCGCCGAGGTCGCCGGCCACCCGCAGGCCTACACCGACGCCGGCTGGGCCGACCGGTTCGCGCTCCCCTTCGAGCCCACCGCGCTCGGCTACGGCTTCAGCGCCGAGCAGGTCGGCCAGGTGCAGGTCACCGATCCGCAGCTGCTGGTCGACTACCACGCCGACGTCCACCGCCGGACCGCCGAGTTCCTGCAGACCGTCGGCGCCGACGACCTCGACCGGGTCGTCGACGAGCGCTGGGACCCGCCGGTGACCCTCGGCGTCCGGCTGGTCAGCGTCGTCACCGACGACCTGCAGCACGCCGGCCAGGCCGCCTACCTCCGGGGCGTGCTGGAGCGGACCCGCGGGTAACTTCCGTGAGGTGAGCAACGACGCCACCCCCACGCCGCCGGACTTCTACGTCCTCGAGGACCTGCTGACCGCCGACGAGATCGAGGTCCGCGACCGGGTCCGCGACTTCTGCGCCCGCGAGGTAACGCCGGTCATCGGCGACTACTGGGAGCGCGCCGAGTTCCCGTTCGAGCTGCTGCCCAAGCTGGCCGGGCTGGGCATCATGGGCGGCACCATCCAGGGCTACGGCTCGCCGGGTATGAGCGCGGTCGCCGCGGGCCTGGTCGCCGCGGAGTGGGCTCGCGCCGACGGCAGCATGGGCACCTTCTACGGCGTGCACAGCTTCCTGGCCATGCAGTCGATCGCGATGCTCGGCAGCGACGAGCAGAAGGAGCGCTGGCTGCCGGCGATGGCCCGGCTGGAGACCATCGGCGCCTTCGGGCTCACCGAACCCCAGCACGGTTCGGACGCCGTGGCGCTGGAGACCCGGGCGGTCCGCGACGGCGACGAGTACGTGCTGCACGGCGCGAAGAAGTGGATCGGCAACGGCACCATCGCCGACCTGGTGATCATCTGGGCCCGCGACGAGAACGGCGACGTCGGCGGCTTCGTCGTCCCCAAGGGGTCGGCCAACTGGACCGCCACCCGGATGACCGGCAAGACCGCGCTGCGCGCGGTGTGGCAGGCCGAGATCACCCTGGACGGCGTGCGGGTGCCGGCGGAGAACCGGCTGGCGAACTGCCGCTCGTTCAAGGACGTCGCCCAGGTGCTGGACCGCACCCGGTACACCGTGGCCTGGCGGGCGCTGGGCATCGCCGAGGCCGCCTACGAGCTGGCGCTCCGGCACACGTTGCAGCGCGAGCAGTTCGGCCAGCCGATCGCCGGCTACCAGCTGGTGCAGGAGAAGCTCGCCCGGATGCTCGCCGAGGTCACGAGCATGCAGCTGCTGAGCTGGCGGCTGGCCAAGCTGGCCGACGAGGGCCGGATGACCGCCGCGATGGCGTCGATGGCCAAGATGAACAACGCCAAGAAGGCCCGGCAGATCGTCGCCGACGCCCGCGACCTGTTCGGTGGCGACGGCATCCTGCTGGAGCACCACATCGCCCGGCACCACGGCGACATCGAGGCGATCTACACCTTCGAGGGCACCGACCACGTGCAGGCGCTCATCGTCGGCCGGGAGATCACCGGGCTGTCGGCGATCACCGGTCGCCGTCGGGAGAAGAAGGCGCCCGAACCGCCGCAGTCGATCTAGCCCGCAAGTGCGCCGGCGCGTGCGGCATCGCCACCGCCGCGGCGGCCGCGATGCTGTGCACGCCGACGCGCTCGCGGATGTGCTCCATGTGCTTGCGCACCGTGCCCACCGAGATGAACAGCTGGGCGGCGATGTCGGCGTTGGAGCGCCCCGCCGCGGCCAGCGCGAGCAGCTCCCACTCCCGGGGGCTCAGCCGGGGGACGGCGGCCCGGCGGCGCTCGGCGTCCAGCCAGATCTCCTGCAGGTGCGGGCGCAGCAGCGTGACCACCTGCCGGTCGCGCTCGGTGAAGCCGGGCGAGGTGCCCCGGAAGAACACCACCCGGCGGGCCTCACCCGGGGGCGCCGGCAGGGAGACGATCATCGCCGCCGCGATGTCGGGCAGCACCTCCCGCATGGGGTCGGCCAGCCGCTGCCGCTCGGTCGGGAAGAAGTCGCCGGTGTGCACGACCCGGCGCAGGTCCCCGCTGCGCTGCGGCCAGGAGCACGGCGACGCCCACCAGTTCCGCCAGAACGGGTCGGCGGGGTCCGGGGCGATCGCCTCGGCGGGCAGCCGCACGTCGCCGGGCTCGACCGACTGGATGCACGGGGTCCCGCAGGCCCGCAGGTCGTGGTGCTGGTAGTTGACCTCGACGTCGCAGGGCACGAGCCGCGCGAGGCCCTCCAGCAGGGCCCACGGCAGGGCGTCGGCGGGGTCGTCGGCGTAAGCGTCCTCGACCACCGCGGCCATCAGGTCGAGGTCACCGCTGCGCAGGTCGCTGCTCGTCATCGCCCCTCCCCCGGGGCCGGGGGTGCGCGCGGTCTCACGCTGTGCCGACGGTAGGCCGGTGTCCTCGGCTGCGGAATACGCCCGGATGCGGATACCGCGCGGCCCGCCGGCTGCGGAGCCTGGAACGGCGCCGCCCACCGGGCGACGGCACCAGCCCGCGGGCCGCCCGGCGGCCCGGAAGGAGACCGTCATGTCCGCGCTGCACCCGCACCTCCCGTTCTCCCTGACCCACCGCGCCCAGTGGGCGCTGGCGGTCGCGCTCGTCGTCGTCGCCGCCGCGGTCACCGCCGTGGTGCTGCTGGTCACCGGTGGCGCGCAGCCGGCCATCGGCGACGTCGGCACCCCGGGCACCAGCCAGGGCACCGACCTGGGTGGGCCCATCGACTCCTGCTCCGGAGCGCCCGCCGGCACCGCGTGCTGACCACCCGCCCACCCCGGGTGCACGGGACCGCACCGCCTGTGGTCACACCCTGTGCAGCGCCGCCGCCGGGCGCGCCGTCGCCCCGGCGCCCGGGCGGCGGGCGCACGGTCGGTCCCCCTCGTCCAGGTCGGCGGCAGGAGCGTCGCGATGGCCGGTCACCCGAGTCATCCCCGGGGTCGGGCGTGGCCGGCCGGGCCCGCGCTGGGCGCGGCCCTCGTGCTGGGCGCCTGCGGGCACGGGCTCTGCGAGGCCGCCACCCCGGCGGCCGACATCTCCACCCAGCTCGTGGGCAGCTGGCCGGACCGGGACCGGCTGCAGGTCACCGTCGGCTGCCCGCCGGGCGACGAGTGCGGTTTCCTCGACGGCCCGGTGAGCGGTCCGGGCGTGCGGTCGCTGCACATCGGCACCGTGCTCCGGCCCGCGGCGGTGCAGGTGACGGTGACCGAGGTCGACACCGGGCGGGTGCGGGTGGACCGGCCCCTGCGGCTGGACTACGAGCCCGTCGGCCCCCAGACGGAGTGCACGGGCGCGGCGCGCGCAGTGGCGGCCGTGCTCCCGCCCTGAGCGGGCGGGTCAGCTCTGCGAGGCGGGAGTGGCCCGGCTGGCGCCGGTCTTCTGCCGGCACTCGGGGCAGCCGGCCCGGCCGGCGCCCACCTTGTCCCAGCGCTGGGTGCCCCACACCTGCACGATCGCGCCGCACACGGCCAGCTCGACCTCGCCGTCCAGCTCGTCGGCGGGCCGGACGGCCTCCACGGCGTGCCACGAGGCAGCTTGCTCCTCCGGCGGGCCCCATCGACGGTCCGGCCGGGCGAACCCTACGGCGTAGTCGCTCACGCGCTGGGTGTTACCCACGCCACAGATGGTCAACCGTGGATGTGTCGTGCGTGACGCATCCCGGTGAACAACCTGTTCCGGTTGTCCGGCGGGCGGCCGGGTAGGGGGCGGCCGGACCGGTCACCGCGGCCGGCCGGGGAGGACGGCGATGGGCGAGCAGGACGACGGGCAGCTGGTCGCCGACCTGGTGGTGGAACGGCTGCGCGCATGGGGCGTGCACCGGCTGTTCGGCCACTCCGGCGACGGCGTCAACACCCTGCTCGGCGCGCTGCGGCGGGCCGGCGGTGCGATCGAGTTCGTGCAGGCGCGGCACGAGGAGAACGCCGCGCTGATGGCGGTCGGCCACGCCAAGTACACCGGCGGCGTCGGCGTCGTCCTGTCCACCCAGGGCCCGGGCGCGGTGCACCTGCTCAACGGCCTGTACGACGCGAAGCTCGACCACGTCCCGGTGGTGGCGATCGTCGGCCAGCAGCAGACCACCGCGCTGGGCACCGGCTACCAGCAGGGCCTCGACCTGCAGACCCTGTTCGGCAACGCCACCGGCTACGTGCAGATCGTGCTCTCCGCCGAGCACGCCCCGCTGGTGGTCGACCAGGCGTTCCGCACCGCGCTGGCCACCCGGCAGCCGTGCGCGGTGGTGCTGCCGCACGACGTCCAGGAGCAGCCGGCCCCCGGCGCACCGCCGCACGAGCACGGCGTGGTGCCCACCGCGGTCGAGTGGCGCCGGCCCCGGGTGCGCCCGCACGACGCCGACCTGCAGGAGGCCGCCGCGGTGCTCAACGCCGGGCGGAAGGTCGCGCTGCTCGTCGGCCAGGGCGCCCGCGCGGCCCGCGCGGAGGTGCAGGCGGTCGCCGACCGGCTCGGCGCCGGGGTGACCACCAGCCTGCTCGGCAAGCCGTACGTCGACGAGCGGCTGGCCAGCAGCGTCGGCGTCATGGGACACCTCGGCACCAGTGCCGCCGGCTGGCTGATGGACCAGTGCGACACCCTGCTGATCGTCGGCAGCAACGACCCGTGGACCGAGTTCTACCCGGCACCCGGCCAGGCGCGGGCGGTGCAGGTCGACCTGGACTCCGCCGTCCTGGGCAACCGGTACCCGGTCGAGGTCGGCCTGCCCGGCGACGCCGCCGAGACCCTCGCCGCCCTGCTGCCGCTGCTCGAGGGCCGGGCGGACGACGGCTGGCGGGACGAGGTGGCCGCGCAGGCGGAGCGCCGGGACGCCCTCGCCGGGGAGCGGGCCGCGCTGCCCGCGCGGCCGCTCAACCCCGAGCTGGTGGTGCGCGAGCTCAGCGCCCGGCTGCCGGCGGACGCGCAGCTCAGCGTGGACGTCGGCTCGGTCGTCTACTGGTACGCCCGGCACCTCACGCTGCCCGAGGGCGTGCCCGCGCACCTCTCCTCGACGCTGGCGTCGATGGGCTCGGCGCTCCCGTACGGCCTGGCCGCGAAGCTCGCCGCGCCGGACCGCCCGCTGGTCGCCCTGGCCGGCGACGGCGCGATGCAGATGAACGGCATCGCCGAGCTGGTCACCGTCGCCGACCGCTGGCGGAGCTGGGCCGACCCGCGCTTCGTCGTCCTGGTGCTGGACAACGGCGACCTCGCCGAGGTGAGCTGGGAGCAGCGGGAGATGGAAGGCGACCCCCGGTTCCGCGACAGCCAGCGGCTGCCGCCCTTCCCCTACGCGCAGTACGCCGACCTGCTCGGGTTGCGCGGCATCCGGGTCGACTCCCCCGCCGACGTCGGCACCGCCTGGGACGAGGCGCTGGCCGCGGACCGGCCGGTGGTGCTGCAGGCCGTCGTCGACCCCGACGTCCCGCTGCTGCCGCCGTTCCCCGCCGGCGAGGCGAAGAGCGAGCAGATGGCCACCGGGCTGCGGCAGGAGGGCGCGGACGGAGCCGGCGCGCTGCGGCTGCTGGAGGCGCAGGTGGAGCAGGAGCGCGGCTGACACCATGCGGGGATGACGCTCCGCTTCCCGGCCCCGCTGGTGCCCGGCGACAGGCTCGGGGTCACCGCGCCGTCGTCCGGGCTGCCCGACCGGCTGCGCCCGCGGCTGGAGTTCGCCGTCCGCCGGCTCCGCGACGCGGGCTTCGACGTCGTCCTCGGCGACTGCCTGGGCGAGGGGGACGGCGTGGTCAGCGCCCCCGCAGCCGACCGTGCGGCCGAGCTGTCCGCGCTGCTGACCGACCCGGCCGTCCGCGCGGTCGTGGCGCCGTGGGGCGGGGAGCTGGCCGTCGAGCTGCTGCCGCACCTGGACGTCGCCGCGCTCACCGCCGCCGACCCCACCTGGCTGGTCGGCTTCTCCGACCTCTCCACCCTGCTGCTGCCGCTGACCCTGCGCACCGGCACCGCCACCGTGCACGCGGAGATGCTGCTGGACACCCCGTACCGGGTGCCCGCGCCGCTGCGGTCGTGGCTGGACGTGGTCACCGCGCCACCGGGTGGACCGGTCGAGCAGGGCGCCACCACGCGGCACCTGCGCGGGCACGGCCCGAGCTGGGTGCGCCGCCCCCGCGCCACCCGCCGCCGGTACCGGGCCCGCGGCAGCTGGCGGACGTTGCGCCCGGGCCCCGTGCACGCGTCGGGCCGGCTGCTCGGCGGTTGCCTGGACACCGTCTCCACGCTGGCCGGCACGCCGTGGGGCGACGTGCCCGCCTTCGCCGCGGCCGAGGCGCCCGAGGGGCTGATCGTGTACCTGGACGTCGCCGAGCACGCGGCCTACGACGCCGCCCGCGACCTCTGGCGGCTGCGGCTGGCCGGCTGGTTCGACGCGGCCACCGCCGTGCTGGTGGGCCGCACCGCCGCGCCCGGCTCGCCGCACCTGGACCAGGACGACGCGGTGGCCCGGGTGCTCGGCGACCTCGGTGTGCCGGTCGTGCTCGACGTCGACCTCGGGCACGTGCCGCCGCAGCTGGCGCTGGTCAACGGCGCCCGGGCGGAGCTGGTGGTGGACGGCGGGGAACGCCGGCTCACCCAGTGGCTGGGCTGAGCTCCCCGGGGACCGGTCAGCCGCCGAGCTCGGCCAGCGCCGAGCGCAGCGCCGCCACCCGGTCGGCGCCGATCTGCCCGGCGAACGCGGCCTCCTGCGCGGCGACCAGCGACTCCCAGCGGGCCAGCCGGGTGCGGCCGAGCGCCGAGGGGTGCACGACGACCCGCCGGCCGTCGTCCGGGTCGGGCAGCCGGTAGACCAGCGCCGCGTCGACCAGCCCGTCGACCACCCGGGTGGCCGTGGGCCCGGGCAGGTGCAGCGCCGCGACCAGCTGGCCCATCGTCCGGCCGGGCGAAGCGACCAGGCAGCGGAGCACCCGGTACCCGTCCAGGGTGGCGCCGTCCTCGGCCAGCGCGGCGGCCACCGCCCGGCTCACCCGGCGCGAGGTCGCGGTGAGCAGCTCCACCAGGTCGGCGCCGGCCGGAGCGGCCACTCTCCCCCCGGTCATGGCGCTGACCATACTTCTGGGGTGCCCACCCGCCCCAGCCTGCTGGACCCCTGGGACCTCCTGGTCTCCGGTCCCGACCCGGACGCCGTCCGGATCGGGTTGGCGCTGCCGCTGTCCGGGCCGCTCGCGCTGACCGCGCCGTCGGTGCTGGACCTGGCGGAGCTGGCCGCCGAGGAGTGCTCGGCCACGACCGACCGCCGGGTCGACCTGGTGGCCGTCGACTCCGGCCGGGCGCCGTCGGTGGTGGCCGCGGAGGTGGCGGCGCTGCAGTCGGCCGGGGTGCTCACCGGGCTGGTCGGCCTGCACACCAGCGACGTGCACCGCGCGGTCGAGCGGGTCTGGCAGGGCCGGGGCACCTACGTGTTCACCCCGCCGCACGAGGGCGGCCGCAGCCTGCCGGGCGTGCGCCGGCTGGGGCCCGGCCCGCGGGCGCAGCACGCGCCGGCGCTGGCCTGGCTGGTCACCCACCGGTCCGCCCGGCGCTGGGTGCTGCTGGGCACCGACTACGTCTGGCCGCGGGCGGTGCACCGGGCGGCCCGCTCGGTGCTGACCGGGCTGGGCGCCACGGTCGTCGGCGAGGCGCTGGTGCCCTTCGGTCCCGGCGACCCGGGCCCGCTGCTGGACCTCGTGGTGCGCAGCCGGGCCGACGCCGTGCTGCTCAGCCTGGTCGGCCGCGACCTGGCGCTGTTCCACCGGGAGTTCGCCCGCGCGGGCCTGGACCGCCGCGTCGTCCGGCTGTCCGGGGCGCTGGAGGAGAACGGGCTGTACGCCCTCGGCGGGGACACCACCGGCGAGCTGTACGCGACCATGCCGTCGTTCGCCGCGGCCGCCGGCTCCCGCGACGACCGGCAGCTGGACCTGCAGGAGCGGCACGCCAGCCGCTCGGGTGCCACCGCTCCGGTGCTCTGCGCCTACGCGCGCGGCGTGTACGACGGCGTCCGGTTGGCGGCGTCGGGGCCCTCCCCCACCGGCGTCCACCTGGCCTCACCGGCGCCGCGGCTGGGCCGCGCGGACGGCCTGACCTTCACCGAGGTCACCGCCGCCTGACCACCAGGTGGAACAGGTGTTTCCATCTGGAAACAATGTGCGCCTACTCTCCTCGCCTCCGGACGGTCCCGGACCGAGAGGAGTCGTCATGAGCGAGCACCAGACCCGCACGACCGCGGGCCCGTCCGCCACCGCCGGTGAGGGCACCCCCGGCGTCGAGGCGTTCGGCTACGCCAGGAGCTCAAGCGCTCGCTGAGCTTCACCGACCTGCTCGTCTACGGGCTGGTCTTCATGGTGCCGATCGCCCCGTTCGGCATCTTCGGCAGCGTCTTCTCCGGCTCCGGCGGGATGATCGCGCTCGCCTACGCCATCGGCATGGCCGCGATGGCGTTCACCGCGTCGTCCTACGCGCAGATGTCGCGGGCCTTCCCGATGGCCGGGTCGGTCTACACCTACGCCGGCCGCGGCATCGCCCAGCCGGTCGGCTTCCTCGCCGGCTGGATGATCCTGCTGGACTACGTGCTGGTGCCCGGCCTGCTCTACCTGATCGCCGGCGTCGCGATGCACTCCATCGTCACGTCGATCCCGGTGTGGGTGTGGCTGGTCGTCTTCGTCGTGCTGAACACGACCGTGAACTGGTTCGGCATCGAGTTCACCGCGAAGATCAACAAGCTGATGCTGGTCGCCGAGCTCATCGTGCTGGCGATCTTCCTGGTCATCGGCATCTACGCGCTGACCCAGAGCAAGGGCAACGGCGCCGGTGGCTGGACGCCGGTCTACAACGGCGACACCTTCTCCCTCGGCCTGGTGTTCGGCGCGGTCTCGATCGCGGTGCTGAGCTTCCTGGGCTTCGACGGCATCTCCACCCTCGCCGAGGAGAACCGCGACTCGGCCCGCTCGATCGGCAAGGCGATGATCGCCGCGCTGGCGCTGGCCGGCTCGCTGTTCATCCTGCAGACCTGGATCGCCGGGCTGCTGGTGCCCGACCCCGAGGGCCTGATCAAGAACGGTGACGCGGCCGGGACGGCGTTCTACGACGCCGCCGAGGTCGCCGGCGGGCACTGGCTCAACGTGCTCACCGCGGTGGCCACCGCCATCGCCTGGGGCTTCGCCAACTCGCTGGCCGCGCAGGCCGCGACGTCCCGGCTGCTGTTCGCCATGGCCCGCGACCGCCAGCTGCCCTCGTTCCTCGCCAAGGTGCACCACGTCCGCCGGGTCCCGGAGAACGCCACGCTGGTGGTGGCCGCGGTCAGCCTGGTGCTGGGCCTGTACATGAACAGCCGGGACGACGGCATCAGCCTGCTGTCGACGCTGGTCAACTTCGGCGCGCTGTTCGCCTTCCTGCTGCTGCACATCGCGGTCGTCGTGCACTTCGTGGTGCGGCAGAAGAGCCGCGACTGGTGGCGGCACCTGGTCGTGCCGGTCATCGGCTTCGCGATCCTGGCCTACGTGCTGATCCACGCCAAGGTCGCCGCCCAGTGGACCGGCTTCGTGTGGCTGGCCGTCGGCGTCGTCATCCTGCTGTTCCTGGTGCGGACCGGCCGCAAGCCGGTGCTCGCCGAGGAGCCGGCCGCGTGACCGCCGCCCTCGAGGTCGTCTCCCTCGACCCCACGCCCGACCAGTACCGGTACTCCTTCGGCGGCGGTGAGCCGCTGCTGCGGGTGCGGCCGGGCACTGTCGTGGAGCTCACGACCGAGGACTGCTACGGCGGCAAGGTGCGCAGCGTCGACGACCTGCCGAGCCAGGTGTGCGACTTCCCCTCGCTCAACCCGGTGACCGGGCCGGTGTTCGTCGAGGGTGCCGAGCCCGGCGACACCCTCGCGGTGCACGTCGTGGACATCGCGCCGGCCCGCGACTGGGCGATCTCCTCGACGTTCCCGCACTTCGGGGCGCTGACCACCACCCACTCGACGGCGATGCTGCACCCGGCGCTCGACGAGCTGGTGTGGCGGTACGAGGTCGACCGCGCGCGGGGCACCTGCCTGTTCCGGCCGCGCCGCGGGGGGCCGGAGGTCGAGCTGCCGCTGGACCCGATGCACGGCACCGTCGGCGTCGCGCCGGCCGGGGGCGAGGTGTTCGCCAGCATCACGCCCGGCGCGCACGGCGGGAACATGGACACCCCGGAGCTGCGGGCCGGCGTCACCGCGTACTTCCCGGTGAACGTGCCGGGCGCGCTGCTGTCGATCGGCGACGGGCACCTGCGGCAGGGCGAGGGCGAGGTGTGCGGCACCGCCGTCGAGGCGGCGATGCGCACGGTGGTCGTCGTCGACCTGGTGAAGGGCGCAGCGCCGGCCTGGCCGCGGCTGGAGAGCGACGAGTTCCTGATGTCGACCGGCTCGGTGAAGCCGCTGGAGGACGCCTACCGGGTGAGCCAGCACGACCTGGTCACCTGGGCGGCGGAGCTCGCCGGCTGGGACGTGCTCGACGCCTACCAGCTGGTCAGCCAGGCGGGCCTGGCGCCGGCCGGGAACGTCGTCGACACGAACTACACGATGGTCGCGAAGCTGGCCAAGCGGTACCTGCCCGGCGGGGCCGCCTTCGACGGCGTGCACGCCCGGCTGCGGCAGACCGCCGCGGCCTACCTCGCCCAGCGCTGACCTGGTGGAGTGTGGCGGCGCAGGTTCCCTGCGCCGCCACACTCCACCTCAGTGGTGCCCGTGGACGACGGCGTGGCCCTTGCCGCGGCTGATCATCCAGCGGTTCACCGGCGTGGTGACGACGAACGCGATCGCCAGCGACCCGGCCAGCGCGAGCCAGAACAGCGCGCTGCCCAGGCCCGCGTCCATCGCCCCCGGGACGGCGACGACCACCGTGTTGTCGACCAGCTCCATCACCGCGATCGAGACGGTGTCCGCGGCGAGCGCGACCTTGAGCGCGGCGGCGAACGGGACGCCGGAGCGCAGCACGCCGCGCATGGTCAGCGCGTAGCCGAAGACGAAGGCCAGCGCGATCGACAGCACCACGGTGGCGGCGTTGTGCAGCCCGGCCGCCGTGCCGATGACCATGCCCAGGACCTCGCCGATCGCGCAGCCGGTGAGGCAGTGCAGCGTGGCCTGCGCGGCCATCGCCCAGGTGGCGGGCATCGCGTGCGTCGCGTGGCCGTGGGTCGTCGTGTGGTCCATGACTCCTCCTCGTCGCTCGCCCGTCACAATACCCCTGGGGGGTATGGAGCGCCGGACTCCAGCGCGCCGATCCGCCGAGGTGCTGGTCGGGACCGTTGCAGTGCCCTACCTTCTCCTCGATCCGGGAGGACCGACGCCGCTGCTGGCCAGGTCGCAGGCCTGCCCCGCTCCCGGGGTCCTGCGCCGACCGGTTCCCCGCCGGCGGTCCCGACCTCCTGGAGTCGTGCGTGCCGCACCTGACCCGCCCCCGGCTGCGCCTGTGGCTGCTGTTCGTCACCGCCCTCGTGGCGCTGGTGGGCGTCTCCGCCACCCCCGCACCCGCCCGGGCCGACACCCCCAGCACGATCCAGGCCGCCTACGCCGCCACCGGTGGCGCGGCGGGACCGCTCGGCGCGGCGACGTCCGCGGAGACGTGCGGCCTGCCGCAGGGCGGGTGCACCCAGGGCTTCGAGCACGGCACCTACTACTGGCGCGAGTCCACCGGGGCGCACTACGTGCTGTCGGGTGTGCTGGCCACCGGGTACGCGGCTCTCGGCGGGCCCGGCGGAGCAGTCGGCTACCCGGTCACCGACCCGAGCTGCACCCCGGGTCTCTGCGCGCAGCAGTTCGCCTCCGGCGACGTGCTCACCAGCTCCCCGGTCCGCGGCCTG
The DNA here is from genome assembly GCF_040659695.1 of Modestobacter sp. NPDC049651. Classification (NCBI taxonomy): domain Bacteria; kingdom Bacillati; phylum Actinomycetota; class Actinomycetes; order Geodermatophilales; family Geodermatophilaceae; genus Modestobacter; species Modestobacter sp. NPDC049651. The sequence continues at coordinate 170,801 of NZ_JBFAOG010000006.1, read as the reverse complement.
CACCACCTGACCGGCGGAGCCGCCGGCCAGTGGTGGTCGTACGAGGGCAACGTCGCCGGCGGCCTCGGCGACCCGATCAGCGACAGCTACGCGGTCGGCGCGTGGCACGAGGTGGACTTCCAGCGCGGCAGCCTCGTCGACTACGGCGACCTGTACCCCTACGTGGTCAAGGTCCAGTACGCACTGTCGGACGAGTGGCTGTCGTGGGGCCGGGCCGCCGGGATGGGCCTGCCGATCGCGGCCGAGTCGTGCGGGCTCGTCGGCGGCGGCTGCCTGCAGCGCTTCCAGGACGGCGCCCTCTACTGGTCGCCGGCCACCGGCGCGCGGGCGGTGCGCTTCGCGCTGGCCCAGGGCTACCGGGGCATCGCAGAGCAGAACGGCGGGCTCGGCTACCCGGTCGCCGAGGAGGGCTGCGGCAAGCGCAGCGGCGGCTGCTCGCAGGAGTTCCAGGGCGGCACCGAGCTGTGGTCGCCGGCCTCCGGCGCCCTGGCGGTGCGCGGCGCGCTGCGGTCGGCCTACCGGGCGCAGGGCTGGGAGAACGGTCGGCTCGGCTACCCGGTGACGAACGAGGCGTGCGGCAAGCGCAGCGGCGGCTGCTCGCAGGAGTTCCAGGGCGGCACCGAGCTGTGGTCGCCGGCCGGCGGGGCGCACAGCGTGCTCGGCGCCATCCGCGCGGAGTACCAGGCGCAGGGCTGGGAGAACGGCGTCCTGGGCTACCCGATCAGCGATGAGGCCTGCGGCAAGCGGGACGGCGGGTGCTCGCAGGAGTTCCAGGGCGGGACGGTGCTCTGGTCGCCGTCCTCGGGTGCGCACCTGGTGACCGGTGCCGTCCGGAGCGCGTACGCGGCCCGGGGCTGGGAGAACAGCGGCTACGGCTACCCCGTCGCCGAGCCGACGGGCGCCGGCAACGGGCGCAGTGCGCAGCGGTTCCAGGGCGGCTCGATCACGGCCTGACGCCGGCGTGGACGGCCGAGTGCCGTCAGTAACAAGGCGATCACAAAGGGTGGTCACAGCCGTTGCGGTCGCCTACCTTCCAGAGCGCTCCGGGACGACGAGGCGCTGCGCCTGTCCCCCGGACGCCGTGCCACGCGACGTCCGGGACCGGTCGTCCTGACCCCTGGAGCCGTCCGTGCGTCGTCGCCCCGCCCACCGGTTGTGGGTGCTGCTGGTCGCAGCGCTCGCGCTGACCCTCGGCACCGGGATCTCCCCGGCCTCGGCCGCTGACGACGGCCCGGTCACCACCTGGTGGGCTCTCGGCGGCGGCGCCGCCGGGCCCATGGGCGACGCCGACGACGACGAGTACTGCGGCCTCGTCGGCGGCGGCTGCTACCGCGACTTCCAGAACGGCACCGGCTACTGGTCGCCGGCCACGGGGGCTCACGGCGTGCGGTTCGCCCTGTGGGAGGAGTACTACGCGCAGGGCGAGGAGGGGGGCCGGCTCGGCTACCCGGTCGCCGACGAGGGCTGCGGCAAGCGCGATGGCGGCTGCTCGCAGGAGTTCCAGGGCGGTACGACGCTCTGGTCACCGTCGGCCGGCGCCCTGTCGGTCTTCGGCGCACTGCGCGAGCACTACCGCGCCCTGGGCTGGGAGAACGGTCCGCTCGGCTACCCCACCGGCAGCGAGCAGTGCGATGAGCAGCTGACCACGTGCTCGCAGTGGTTCCAGCGCGGAGTCGGCTACTGGAGCTCATCGACCGGAGCGCACTCCGTCCGAGGTGCACTGTTCGGCGAGTACTACGCCCTCAACACGATGAACGGCGTCATGGGACTGCCGGTGACGGACGAGGCCTGCGGCAAGCGCAACGGCGGCTGCTCGCAGGAGTTCCAGGGCGGCACCCTGCTCTGGTCGCCCACCAGCGGCGCCCACGAGGTGCGCGGAGCACTGCGCGGGCAATACCGGTCCCTCGGCTGGGAGAACGGTCGACTCGGGTACCCGATCGCGGACGAGGCCTGCGGCAAGCGCAACGGCGGCTGCTCGCAGGAGTTCCAGGGCGGGACCCTGCTGTGGTCGCCGACCGCAGGCGCCCACTCGGTGCTCGGTGCGCTGCGGAACACCTACCGGCTGACCGGGTGGGAGAACGGCGTGCTGGGCTACCCGATCAGCGACGAGGCCTGCGGCAAGCGCGACGGCGGGTGTTCGCAGGAGTTCCAGGGCGGCACGCTGCTGTGGTCGCCGGCCACCGGCGCGGCCTACGTGACCGGGTCGTTCCGCGACCAGTACCGCAGTCAGGGCTGGGAGAACGGCCGGCTCGGCTATCCGGTCAACAGCCCGCGGGTCGACCCGCCACGGGGCTGGGTGCAGACCTTCCAGGGCGGCACGCTCCGCGGCTGAGCCGCGCCGTCCCCGCCCATCGACCGTTCTGGAGATCTGAGTGTTCAAGCCCCGGCTGCAGCCCTCGGTGCTGCTCGCCGCCCTGCTGCTGTGCCTCGGGATCGGCCTGCCGGCGGCCTCGGCCGCTCCACCCAACCCCGTCCGGGAGTGGTGGGTGGCCAGCGGCGGTGCGTCCGGCCCCATGGGCGAGCTGGTAGACCAGTCATCGTGTGACTACGCCACTGACCACTGCTGGGAGCTCTACGCGAACGGCGGGGTGTACTGGCACTACGCGACGGGCGTCCATGCGGTGCGGTTCGCGCTGGCCGGCGAGTTCAACCGCCAGGGCGGGCCGAACGGCACGCTGGGCTACCCGACGACCGACGAGGCGTGCGGCAAGCGCGATGGCGGCTGCGCGCAGGAGTTCCAGCACGGCACCGAACTGTGGAGCCCCACCACCGGCGCTCGCACGCTGCTCGAGCCGATCCGCACCCTGTACCGCTCGCTCGGCTGGGAGAACGGTCCACTGCGCTACCCGGTGACCAACCAGGTCTGCGGCATGGAGTACGACGGCTGCGCCCAGGACTTCCAGGGCGGCACGATCCTCTGGCCCCAGCGCAAGGGCCTGGACCAGCCGGTCTCGGTGCGCGGTGCACTGCGCGACCAGTACCGCGCGTTGGGGTCGGAGACCGGCCCGCTGGGCTACCCGCTGGGCGACGAGGGGTGCGGCAAGCGCGACGGCGGCTGCGCCCAGCCGTTCGAGGGCGCGACGATGTTCTGGTCCGCCGCCACCGGCGCGCACTCGGTACAGGGCTGGAACGTGGTCGCCTACAACCACCTCGGGTGGGAGAACGGCATCCTCGGCTACCCGGCCGCTGAAGCCGGCTGCGGCAAGCGCGACGGCGGCTGCAGCCAGGACTTCCAGGGCGGCACGATGATGTGGCTCCCGAAGTTGGCGACCCTCGCGAGCGCGCACGAGACGGGCGGCACGCTCGTGGTGCGGGGAGCTCTGCGCAGCGAGTACCAGCTCCTCGGTTGGGAGAACGGGGTGCTCGGCTACCCGGTCGCGAACGAGGGCTGCGGCAAGCGGGGCGGCGGTTGCGCCCAGGAGTTCCAGGGCGGCACCATCCTGTGGTCCCCGGCCGGCGGCGGCCACGAGGTGCGGGGCGCGCTGCGGAACGCCTACCAGCGCAGCGGCTGGGAGAACGGCGCGCTGGGCTACCCGATCAGCGACGAGGCCTGCGGCAAGCGCGACGGCGGGTGCAGCCAGGAGTTCGAGGGCGGCACGCTGCTGTGGTCCCCGGCCGCCGGCGCGCACTCCGTGACCGGGTCGTTCCGTGACCAGTACCGGGCGCAGGGCTGGGAGAACGGCCGGCTCGGCTACCCGACCAGCGACGGTCCGACCACGGCCTCCGGGCCCGCGGTCCAGCTCTTCCAGGGCGGCACCCTCCGCCGCTGAGCTGGTCACCTCGTCGTCGGTCCACCACCACCTCCCGGGAGTCTCGAGTGCCCGTCCCCCGTCTGCGCCCCTGGGTGCTGCTCGCCGCCGTCCTGCTGTGCCTCGCCCTCGGCATGCCGAGGGCGTCGGCCGCCGACCCGAGCCCGATCCAGACCGCGTGGCAGGCCACCGGCGGCGCGAGCGGCCCGCTGGGCGCGGCCACGTCGGCGGAGACCTGCGGCCTCAGGTACGGCGGGTGCAGCCAGCGGTTCACCCACGGCACCTACTACTGGTCGAGCAGCACAGGCGCGCACCACGTCCTCGACGGTGTGCTTGCCGACGACTGGTCACGGCGGGGCGGCCTGGACGGATCCCTGGCGTACCCGGTCGAGGACTCTCCCGTGTGTGCGGTCGGAAGCCGGTGTCGGCAGCACTTCCAGAACGGGTACGAGACCTGGACGGCGACCCACGGCGTCCACCCCGTCGACGACCGGTTGGACGGCAGCAAGTCGTTCGGGCTCCGCTGGGTCGCCCCGCTGGACGCCCAACTCGGCTATCCGGTGGACGACGCCACGTGCACCTTGCCCAGGGGCGGCTGCACGCAGGAGTTCGAGCACGGGGCCCTGTACTACGTACCGGACTACAGCAGCGCGTGGGCCGTCCTCGACGGCGCCATCCGCGACGTGTGGACCGCCCAGGGCGGCGTCGGGTCGTGGGTGGGCTACCCCTTCGGCGACCAGCTCTGCGGTCGGAGCGGCGTCTGCGCTCAGCAGTTCGGGTCGGACTTCCCGAGGACCGTCATCACCTGGTCGAGCCGCTCCGGCGCCCACCACCTCAGCAGCACCGAGGTGACCAGCCGCTGGCAGCGCGGCGGGGTCGATGGGGCTCTCGGGGCGGCGACAGGCCCCGAGCGAGCCGTCGCCGGCGGCTTCGAGCAGGACTTCGAGCACGGCAGCATCTTCGGCGGCGACGGCCTGTCCGCCCGGGAGGTGCGGTACGCCCTCTGGGACGAGTGGACCGCCTGGGGTCGGCTGACCGGGATGGGCCGGCCGCTGGCCGACGAGCGCTGCAGCCTCGAGGGGGACGGGTGTCTGCAGGACTTCGCCTCCGGCGCCATCTACTGGTCGCCGCTGACCGGCGCCAAGGCCGTCCGGTACGCGTTCGCCGGCGAGTACGAACGTCAGGGCGAGCAGGACGGTCGCCTCGGCTACCCGGTCCGCAGCGAGGGTTGCGGCAAGCGCAACGGTGGCTGCTCGCAGGAGTTCCAGGGCGGCACCGAGCTGTGGTCCGGCGCGACCGGTGCGACCACCGTCTACGGCGCGCTGCGCAGCGCGTACGCCGCCCAGGGATGGGAGAACGGCCGCCTGGGCTACCCGCTGGGGAACGAGCAGTGCGGGGGGCGGGACGGTGGGTGTGTCCAGGAGCTCCAGGGCGGCACCCTGCTGTGGTCGCCCGGTACCGGTGCGCACAGCGTCCTGGGTGCGTTGCGTGACCGGTACCGCGCCCTGGGCGCCGAGACCGGCGATCTGGGGTACCCGGTCACCGACGAGGCGTGCGGCAAGCGCGACGGCGGCTGCTCCCAGGAGTTCCAGGGCGGCACCCTGCTGTGGTCGCCCGTCGCAGGCGCCCACGCCGTCTACTTCCTGATCCGGGATGAGTACCGGCAGCGCGGGTGGGAGAACGGCCGCCTCGGCTACCCGGTGGCTGAGAAGTCCTGCTCCGGCCCTGACTCGGGCTGCCGCCAGACGTTCCAGGACGGCATCGTCGCCTGGTCCTCTTCCACCGGAACGCACGTCGTGCTGGGTGCGATCGGGCGCGCGTACGACCCGCGGACGCTCGGTTACCCGGTCACCAACGAGGCCTGCGGCAAGCGCGACGGCGGGTGCTCGCAGGAGTTCCAGGGCGGCACCGTCCTCTGGTCGCCTGCGACCGGTGCCCACCCCGTGACCGGCGGCGTCCGGACGACGTACCGGGCGCAGGGCTGGGAGAACGGCGGCTACGGCTACCCCGTCTCCGACCCGGTGCCGGCCGGTTCAGGGCGCACGTCGCAGCGCTTCCAGGGCGGCACGATCACCGGCTGACGGGCCGCCGGACGACGCCCGGTGCCGGCTGCGCGAAGCTGTCGGACGTGGACGCCGACACCAGCGTGGCCGCCCGGCTGGCCGCCCTCTCCCTCGACCGCCGCGGCCGCCTCACCCAGCAGGCGCTCGCCGCGGCGGCCGTCCGCTGCGGCCTGGTCGTCGACCTCGCCCTGGCCGACCGGTTGCGGGTCACCGACGACAGCATCGAGCTCGACGACCGCCCCACCGGTTTCGCCGCCGTCGACCGGCTGCTGCTGGCGATGCAGGCCGAGGGTGAGCGGCCGCTGGACTCCTGGCTCGACGAGCGCCGCGTCGGCCTGCCGCAGGTGGTCGACGCGCTGCTGACGACGGGCCGCTGGCACCGGCAGCGCGACCTGCTCGGCCGCGCCCGGTACACCGTCGTCGACCCCGCCCGGCTGGAGCGCGACCTGGCGCTGGACCCCTCCCCCGCCGACGACGTCGTGCTGTCCCCCGCGGATGCCTCGGTCACCGTGCTCGGCGGCGTCGCCGGCCTGCTCGGCCCCGATCGGACCAGCGACCTCAAGGGAGTGGCTGCCGACGTGCCCGAGCGTCTGCTCGCCGCGGCCGGCGGCGCGGAGTGGGCGCTGCGCGCCGCGGTCGAGCACCTCGCGGCGGCACGGGCGCGGCACGTCTACTCGGCCGGCGTCCTGCGCTCCGGCGGCGGCTGGGGCTGACCGCCCGCGCGCGTCACGCTCGTCCCCGCACGCAGCGCCCGCGGGATCTCGGCGACGGCGTCCACCGCGGCCAGCAGGTCCGCGACCTGCGCGGCGGACGCCGGGCTGTCGACGTCCACGGCGTACTCGATGCCGGTCGACGCCCAGGTGCCCGGATCGAACCCGCCCGCGGCGGTCACCCGCACGCCGTCCACCGCGATCCCGAGCCGCCCGGCCTCCCGGTGGACGTCGTTGAGCACGCAGCCCGCCGCGGCCAGGTGCAGCAGGTGGGCGCCGGTGAACGTGGCCTCGACGGTCACGCCGCCCGGCGTCCAGCGGTGCGGGAACTGCACGGCGTCCGCCGCTGCCGACCGCAGCGTGCCGGACCCGACGACGACGGCGTGCTCGGCCACGCCCGCGATGGTGGCAGCCCGGCAGCGGTCAGAGCTGCTGCGTCCACTCCTCGATGTAGGAGCGCAGCACCGGGAGCATCTCCTCCAGGGTCAGGAACTCGCGCGACGCCCGGTCCTGCACGTACTGGGCGCCGAGCTTCGCGAGCAGCCAGGTGGTGATCGGCAGGTGGGCGCCGGGCTTCGCCGCGGCGACGTCGAACTGGTCGCAGAAGGCCGGGAAGTCCAGCGCTCCCGCGGCGCCGATGAGCGCGATCATGTCGTCGCCCGCCGCGGAGACCAGGGCCTGCAGTCGTGGATCGGTCATGCGGTCGAGCTTCCCAGCACGCGCGCGGACGCCCCCTCGACCGGCGGTCGAGGGGGCGTCCGGCGGACGGGCTACTGGACGGCGCGGCGGCGGGTCATCACGGCGCCGGCGACCAGGGCGACCGCCGTCCACACCGCGAGCACGGTGACCGACTGGACCTGCTCGGAGCCCTCCGCCAGCTCGAGCACCGCGTTGCCCGGGTCGATGCTGTCGGCCAGCGCGGGCTTGAACACCTGCAGCAGCGGCAGCACGCCCAGGTTGAGCAGGTAGACGCCGGTCAGCGCGCCCGGGGTGTTGCCCAGCGCGGCCCCGACCCCGGCGCCGACGAGCGCGAACACCGCGCCGGCGACGGCGACCACCAGCACCGCCCGGCCGGCGAACGGCAGCCCCGGTTCGAGCACGGCCAGCACGCCGGAGGAGAGCAGCGCGGCCGTGGCCGCGACCGCCGCACCCAGCGCCGCCACGGCCAGCGCCTTGGCGGTCAGCACCCGGGAGCGGCGCGGCTCCAGCAGGTAGGTGGTCTGCACGCTGCCGTGGGTCCACTCGCCCGCGGTCGACAGCACCCCCAGCGCGAGCAGCACCAGCGCCGACAGCATGCCGGTCACCACGACCGGGCCGGTGGCCGAGGCGAGGTACTCGGTGTCCGAGGCGACGGCCACCCCCATCGCGGTGGGGGCGAGCAGCGCGGCGGCGGCGACGAGCGCGACGCCGGACCGGGTGGACAGCGACTTGCGCACCTCCAGCCCGACCTGGGCGGGCAGCGAGGCGCTCGTGCGGCGGGCGGGAACGGGACGGGGAGCGGGGAGAACGGCGGCAGTCATCAGGACCTCCAGGGGACGGCGCGGCTCAGGCCGCGGTGAGCGAGAAGAAGACGTCCTCCAGGCCGCGCTGGAGCGGCCGGAGGTCGGTGAGCACGTGCCCGCCGGCGGCGGCGACGGCGCCGACCTCGGCGGTGGTGGCGCCGGCGACGACCAGTCCGCCGTCGCTCCCCGGCGCCACCTCGAGGCCGGCCGCGGTGAGCGCCCGGGCGAGCGCGCCGACGTCGGCCGCGGCGACGGCGACACCGTCGGCGCCCAGCAGCGAGGCCACCGGGCCGTCGGCCACGATCCGGCCGCCGCCGATCACCAGCAGCCGGTCGACGGTGTGCTCGACCTCGCCGAGCAGGTGGCTGGACAGCAGCACCGTGCCGCCCCGCGCGGCGTGGTCGCGCAGCAGCGAGCGCATCCACCGGATGCCCTCCGGGTCCAGCCCGTTCGCCGGCTCGTCGAACATCAGCACCGGCGGGTCGGCCAGCAGGGCGGCGGCGATGCCCAGCCGCTGCCGCATGCCCAGCGAGTAGCCGCGGATCCGCCGTCCGCCGGCCGACGTCAGGTCGACCAGCTCCAGCACCTCGTCGACCCGGCTCGCCGGCACGCCCAGCGCGTCGGCGATCAGCCGCAGGTGGGTGCGCCCGGTGCGGCCGGGGTGGACGGCGGCGGCGTCCAGCAGCGTGCCCAGCACCGCGCCGGGGTTGGGCAGCGCCGGGTAGGGCCGGCCGTGCACCAGCGCCGTCCCGGCGGTGGGCGGCACCAGGCCCGCGACCATCCGCATCGTGGTCGTCTTGCCGGCGCCGTTGGGCCCGAGGAAGCCGGTGACGGTGCCCGGCTCCAGGGTGAAGGAGACGTCGTCGACGACGGTGCGCCCGCCGTACTGCTTGGTCAATCCGGTCACTGCGATCATGGGGACCTCCGCGGCTCGACCGGCCTGTCCGGTCACGAGGAAGACCCTGTCGCGGCACGGTCGCCCGCCGCGTCGGCCGCAGGGCCGGAGATCGGGTCCCCGGACGGCGCTCCGCTGTCATCCGAAAGTGGACGGCGGACGCGACGGCCGGGCGACGCGGAGGCGGAGCGCCGGGAAATACGCTCCCGCCATGGAGCTCCGGGCGCGCATCTGGCCGGGCCTCAGCACGCGCGGCGCCGTCCTCGAGACCGTGATCGCGGTGGTCACCGCCGGCGCGATCAGCGCCGGTGGCGCGGCCGGTGACCGCGGCCCGGTGCCGGTCGCGCTGTTCGCGGTGCTCACCGCCGTCTCGTGCGGGTCGCTGCTGGTGCTGCGCCGCCGGGCGCCGTTCCCGGTGTTCCTGCTCGTCGCCGTGCTGTCGGTGCCCTCGCCCGCGCTCAACGGAGCGCTGACCCCGCTGTCCTACGCGGTCGGCCGCTACGTCGGCCGGTGGCCGGTGCGGTGGGTCGCGGCGGTCGTCGGGACGGTGGTCGTCGCCCAGCCGTGGGCCGGGGGCGAGGCCGGCGAGGCGTTCAGCCGGTGGCTCGGCGGCGCGGTGCTGGTGCTGCTGCCCGGCGCGTTCGGCATCTACCGGCGCACCCGCGTGCTGCTGCTGGCGGCGCTGCGCGACCGGGCGGAGAAGGCGGAGGCCGAGCGGGAGCTGCTGGCCCGCGACGCCGTGCTGACCGAGCGCACCCGGATCGCCCGCGAGATGCACGACGCGGTCGGCCACCGGGTGAGCCTGATGGTGCTGCAGGCGGGCGCGATCGAGCTGGCCGCCGCGGACCGGGACCGCGTCGAGCAGCTGGCCGGGCAGGTGCAGACGGCCGGCCGGCAGGCGCTGGACGAGCTGCGCCAGATGGTGGGCGTGCTGCGCGCGGAGGACGCCGACGACGCCGCGCCGCTGGGCCCGCAGCCCGGGCTGGGCGACCTCGCCCGGCTGGTCGCCGAGGCGCGGGACGCCGGGCTGGCCGTGGAGCTGACCGGCCCGCCGGAGGGCGGAGCGCCGATCGACCCCGCCGTCGGCCGGGCCGCGTACCGGATCGTGCAGGAGGGGCTCACCAACGCGGCCAAGCACGCGCCGGGCGCAGGGGTGCGGGTCGCGCTCGAGCGCCGGCCGGCCGGGCTCGTCGTCCGGGTGACCAACGGCCCGGCGTCCGCCCCCGCGGACGGCGCGCCGAGCGGCGGGTACGGCCTGGTGGGGTTGGCTGAGCGGGTGCGCACCCTGGGCGGCCGGCTGACCACCGGTCCACGGCTGGACGGCGGCTTCGAGGTCGAGGCGGTGCTGCCGGCGTGAGCGCGATCCGGGTGCTGCTCGTCGACGACGAGGAGCTCGTGCGCTTCGGGCTGCGGACGGTGCTGGAGTCGGTCGGCGGGTTCGAGGTCGTCGGCGAGGCGGGCGACGGGGCAGCGGGTGTCCGGGCGGCCCGCGAGCTGCAGCCGGACGTCGTCCTCACCGACATCCGGATGCCGGGCATGGACGGGCTCGCCGCGACGCGGGAGATCCTGGCGCTGCCCGACCCGCCGCAGGTCGCCGTCCTCACGACCTTCCACGTCGACGAGTACGTGTACGCGGCCCTGGCCGCAGGCGCGGCCGGCTTCCTGCTCAAGGACACCCCGCCGCGGGAGATCGCCGCCGCCGTGCGCGCGGTCGCCGACGGCACGGCCACCCTCTCCCCCGCGGTGACCAGGACCCTGGTCGACTCCTACGTCGACCGGCGGGCCGCACCCCGCCGGGCGGCAGCGCTGGCCCGGGTGGCGGCGCTGTCCGAGCGCGAGCGGGAGGTGCTGCGGTTGCTCGGCACGGGCGGGTCGAACGCCGAGCTCGCGGGCCGGCTGTTCGTCAGCGAGGCGACGGTGAAGACCTACGTCTCCCGGCTGCTGACCAAGCTCGAGCTGAGCAACCGCACGCAGGCCGCGATCCTCGCCCACGAGGCCGGCCTGCTCGAGGGGTGAACCCCGTCGGCCGACCACTGGTAGTTCTGTCCATCGGGAAGCCGTCGACCTAGGGTTCCGGCATGTCGAACGCTTCTGGCTCCCGGGACGCCGTAGCCGCTCCCGACGCCCCGGTCACGACGTCGGTGGACAACGCCCTGCGGCTCCTGCAACTCGTCGGTGAGCGGCAGGCGCTGCGGGTGGCGGAGGCGGCCGACCTGCTGGGCGTGGCCCGCTCGACCGCCCACCGGCTCCTCACCTCCCTGCGCCACCGCGGGTTCGTGGCGCAGGACCGGCCCAACGGCGCCTACCGCCCCGGCCCGGCGCTGTACGAGATCGGCCTGGCCGCCGTGAGCCGGATCGACATCCGCCGGGTGGCCCGCCCCGTCCTCGACCGGCTGCGCGAGACGACCCAGGAGACCGCCAGCCTGGCGGTGCTCGAGGGGTCGACCGTGCGGTTCGTCGACTGCGCCGAGAGCCTCCGGTCGGTGCGGGTGGGCAACCGGACCGGCATCGTCCGGCAGGCGCACGCCTCGGCGGTCGGCAAGGCCATCCTGGCCAGCCTCTCCGACGCCGAGCTCGCCCGGCGGTACCCGGACGAGGAGCTGCCGCCGGCGACCACCGCGGCGGCGCTGACCTCGACCAGCGGCCTGCGGGCCGAGCTCGAGGGCATCCGCGCCCAGGGCTACGCGCTCAACTGGGAGGAGAGCGCGGACGGGGTGTGCGCCATCTCGGTGGCCCTGCGCGACACCGCCGGCCAGCCCCTGGCCGGGCTCGGCATCGCCGCACCGAGCAGCCGGATCGGCAGCCCGGACGCGCTGCGCGCCTTCCTGCCCGCCCTCCAGGAGGGCGCGGACGCCGTGCTGGAACGGCTGGGTGCGCCGCCGCGGGACTGATCCGGCGCCGGTTGAGCCCTCCGGATTTCGTTCTGCGGAACTCGCGCCCACTTTCTTCCGCAGGCGTGGACAGTGGGCGAACGTCGTCCCTAATGTGGCCTACGTCTCGCTCCGCCGGCCCCCACGGGGAGCCGGTCCCGGCACGGCGTCGAGGACGGCGCGCGACATCGAAGACGCAGCCCGGGTGACAACGACGTTCTGGAGGCTCACGTGCGTAGAGGTGTCAAGGTCCTGGCGCTGGCGGCAGCGGTGAGCCTCGCGGCCGCCTGCGGCAGCAGCGGCGACAGCGACGGCCAGAGCGCGGACGCCGGCAGCGGGAGCGGCGGCCTCACCGACGTGACCGTCGGGATCGTGCCGTTCACGCCGAACGCCGTGCTCTTCCTGGCCCAGGAGAAGGGCATCTTCAAGGAGCACGGCCTCAACGTGAAGACCGAGTCCGCCGCGGCGCCGACGCCGATCGTCGCCTCGATGGTCGCCGGGAAGCAGCAGTTCGGCTTCCTCACGACGCCGGTGTTGATCAACGCCAGCGCGCAGGGCACCGACGTGAAGTGCGTCAGCCCGATCGACGGGCAGGTGGCCCCCGACCGCGACGCCAGCGCGCTGGTCGCGGCCAAGGACAGCGGCATCACCTCGGTCGACCAGCTCAGCGGCAAGACCGTCGCGGTGGTGCAGCTGTCCAGCATCAACCTGATCGGCGCCCAGGAGCTGATCACGAAGGCCGGTGGCAAGGACACCAAGTTCGTCGCCATGCCGTTCCCGCAGATGCCCCAGGCGCTCGCCGACGGCCGCGTCGACGCCGCCGTCATCACTTCTCCCTACGTCGAGACGGCGCTGCAGGCCGGGGCCGTCGCGCTCGCGCACCCGAGCTCGGACCTGTGGCCCGGCGGCACCATCTACTGCTACGCCGCGACCGCCTCGTACCTGGAGAAGAACCCCAAGGTGGCGCAGTCGTTCCAGGACGCGATGACCGAGGCGATCGAGTACACGAAGGACCACGAGGACGAGGCCAAGGCCACCCTGGTCAAGGGGCTGAAGCTGACCCCCGAGGCGGCCCAGGCGCAGGTGCTCCCGACCAACTTCGTGCCGGAGATCAACACCGACTCGATCGCCAGCATCCAGGACGTCATGAGCGAGCAGGGCGCCATCAAGAAGAAGGTCGACCCGGAGGACCTGGTCTGGAAGCCCAAGGGCTGACCCCCACCCGACCCCTCCGACGAGACCCCGAGGTGCACTCCATGACAGGACAGGTCAGCGACGTGGCCGAGCGCGCGGCGGCCGGCGGCGACGCCCCCGAGTCGCCGGTGCTGGTCGCCGGCGAGCGGTTGGACTCGGCGTTCCAGCCGGTGCGCAACCCCGCCCGGCTGGGCGAGGTGGTCGGGCGGGTCGCGGTCGGGACGGCGGAGCACGTCGACCGCGCCGTCGCGGCGGCCGACGCCGCGTTCCCCGCGTGGTCCACGCTCCCCGCCCACGACCGCGCGGCGCACCTAGCCGCAGCCGTGGCGGCCCTCGCCCCGGTGACCGGCCCGCTGGCCGAGCTGCTCACCCGGGAGCAGGGCAAGGTGCTGTGGGAGTCGCGGGTGGACGTCGGCGGCGCCGGGCACATCCTCGGCTGGTACAGCGAGCGCGCCGACGAGATCGCCGAGGACCGCGTGTTCCGGTCCGACGCCCGCGGCACCGTCTGGACCGGCCGCCGCCCGATGGGCGTCACCGGCGTCATCGTGCCGTGGAACAGCCCGGTCTACCTGGCCTTCCTCGGCATCGCGCCGGCCCTGCTGGCGGGCAACACCGTGGTGGTCAAGCCCTCGGAGTTCGCACCGCTGACGCTCAGCGGGGTGCTCGAGGTGGTGGCCGGCCACCTCCCCGCCGGCGTGCTCAACGTGGTGCCCGGAGGCGGTGAGGCCGGTGCGGCCATCGCCGCGCACGCCCGGGTGCGCAAGGTGTTCTTCACCGGCAGCACCGCCACCGGGCAGTCGGTCATGCGGGCCGCGGCCGGCAACCTCAAGAACATCAGCCTCGAGCTGGGCGGCAACGACCCGGCCATCGTGCTGGAGGACGCCCGGGTCACCGACCGGCTCGTCGACGAGCTGGTGAAGAGCGTCTTCACCGCCAGCGGCCAGATCTGCTTCAACGTGAAGCGCATCTACGTCCACCGCGACCACCACGCCGAGTTCCTCGACCGGTACACCGCGGCGGTCGACCAGCTGGTGGTCGGCGACGGGCTCGACCCGCGGACCACGATGGGCCCGGTCAACAACCAGCCGCAGTTCGACCGGGTGACCGCCCTGGTGGAGCGCACCCGGGCCGACGGCGCCACGGTGCGCACCGTGGGCACCCGGCTGGACCCGGCCGGCTGGGACGACGGGCTGTTCCTGCTGCCGTCGGTCGTCTCGGACGTCGCGCCGGGCGCGGAGCTGGTCACCTGCGAGCAGTTCGGCCCCGTCGTCCCGGTGCTGCCGTTCGACACCGACGACGAGGTGGTCGGGCACGCCAACGCGACCGAGTTCGGTCTCGGGGCGTCGGTCTGGAGCGACGACCGCGACCACGCGCTGCGGGTCGCCCGCCGGCTGGAGAGCGGCAGCGTCTTCATCAACGTGCACCGGATGGGCGCCTCCGACGTCTCCATGCCCTTCGGCGGCTTCAAGGGCAGCGGCATCGGCCGCGGCCACGGCATGACGGCGCTCGAGGCCTGCACCGAGCTCCAGGCCATCGCCGACTACGAGGACGTGTCCGGCTTCCCCGGACCCGTCTGACCGGGCGAGGGAGGACCGACCGTCATGGACGCACGTGTCCTGGATGCACGTGGGGAGCCGCGGCAGCGGCGAGGAGGCACGCGGTGAAGGTCGTCGACCGCCGGTGGTTCAAGATCGCCGCGCGGCTGCTGGTCATCGCCGCCGTGCTGGGGCTGTGGCAGTACGTCGCGGTGTCCGGCGTGCTGGGGGACGACGCCTTCCCCACCATGACCGGCACGCTGGCCCAGCTGGGCCGGGAGCTCGGCGGCCGGGACCTCTGGCAGGCGATCTGGGACACCGTGCGCGGCTGGGGTGTCGGGCTGCTGATCGGCTGCTCGGCCGCGATCGTGGTGGGCACCCTGCTCGGGCTCAACCGCTTCGCCTACCTGAGCGTCATCCCGGTCATCGAGTTCCTCAAGACGGTGCCGGTGATCGCGATCCTGCCGCTGGCCATCGTCGTCTGGGGCGCGAGCCTGGAGATGAAGGTCTTCCTCGTCGCCTTCGGGGTCTTCTGGCCGCTGACCATCCAGGTCATCTACGGCGTGCGCGCCGTCGACCCGGTGGTCCGGGACACCGCGACCACCCTGCGGCTGCGGGGCCTGCGCCGGTTCACCGGGGTGACCCTGCCCAGCGCGGCACCGTTCATCGCCACCGGGCTGCGCGTCGCCGCCGCCGTCGGTCTGATCCTCGCGGTGATCGCCGAGCTCATCGGCGGCGCCCCCGGCCTGGGCCTGAGCATCCTCACCTCGGTCAACGCCGGGCCCAGCCGGCTGCCGGCCACCTACGCCTTCATCCTCGTCACCGGCATCGCCGGGGTGCTGGTGACCAGCCTGTTCTCCTACCTGGAACGACGCCTCCTGCACTGGCACGAGAGCCAGCGCAACAACGCATCGAGGGCAGCCTGACCATGGCCAAGACCCCGAGTACCGCACCGCCGGCGGGCACCGACGAGGGCCGCACCCGGTCGCTCGACGTCCCCTCGACCGCCGACCCGGTGGTGGCCGCGGCCACCACCCCCTCGCAGCAGTTCAGCGCCCGCTCCGGACGGCGGGCGTTCGCCCCGGTGCGCAAGGCCCTGACCAGCATCTGGCGCCTCTGGTTCTTCGCCCTCGTGCTGGTGCTCTGGTGGGTGCTGTCGGCGAGCAGCACCAACACCTTCTTCCCGCCGCTGAAGGACATCCTCACGCAGCTGTGGGACCTGTGGGTCCTCGGCGACGCCCGCAGCCAGCTGTGGTCCAGCCTCGAGCACTTCGCGATCGGCTACACCCTCGCCGGCGTGCTCGGCGTCGTGGCGGGCGCGCTGCTGTGGAAGTTCGCCCGGGTCGGCGAGGCGGTCTCCCCGGTCCTCTACTTCGTCTACGTCATCCCGACCGCGGCGCTGCTCCCGGCGATCATGGCGATCATGGGCATCGGCGCGTCGATGCAGATCACCATCATCGTGCTCGCCGCGATCTGGCCGACGCTGCTCAACACCCTCGACGGGATGCGCGCCACCGACCCGACCAAGCTCGACACCGCCAAGGCGCTGCACATGTCGGGCACCCGGACGGTGTGGACGGTCGTGCTGCCCGGCGCGATGCCGCAGATCATGGCCGGGCTGCGGCACAGCCTGCAGATCAGCGTGATCATGATGGTGGTCAGCGAGCTGGTCGCCTCCCAGTCGGGCATCGGCTTCTTCATCCTCGAGGCCCAGCAGCGGTTCGCGATCACCGACATGTGGACCGGGATCATCGTGCTGGCCCTCATCGGGAGCGTGCTCACGTTCCTGTTCATCCTCGTCGAGCGCGTCGTCCTGGCGTGGTACCTCGGCGCCCGCGCAGTCGAACAGAAGGGCTGACCCGTGTCCCAGTCGCAGGTCGTCGGGAGCTCGGTCCCCACCGGGGGCGGCGAGCCGGTGCTGTCGGTCCGTGCGCTCCGCAAGGCCTACAACGTCGGCCGGCCGGACGAGAAGCTCGCCATCGACGACGTGTCGTTCGACGTGGCCAAGGGCGAGTTCGTCTGCGTCGTGGGCCCCAGCGGTGCCGGCAAGACGACGTTGCTGCGCTGCCTCAGCGGCCTGCTGCAGCCGACCACCGGCTCGGTGCGGTTCGAGGGCACGCCGCTCACCTCGGTCCCCGACCGGCTCAGCGTCGTGTTCCAGGACTACAGCCGGTCGCTGTTCCCCTGGCTGTCGGTGAACCGCAACGTCGCGGTGCCGCTGCGGGTGGCCGGCGTCGGCAAGCAGCAGCGCGAGGCGCGCATCGCCGAGGTGCTCGCCGCCGTCGGCCTGCCCGACGCCGGCAGGAGCTACCCGTGGCAGCTGTCCGGCGGCATGCAGCAGCGGGTGGCGATCGCGCGGGCGCTGGCCCACCAGCCGGACATGCTGCTGATGGACGAGCCGTTCGCCTCGGTCGACGCGCAGACCCGGTTCGACCTCGAGGACCTGATCCTGGAGGTCCGCCGGCAGTTCGGCATCACCGTCGTGCTGGTCACCCACGACATCGACGAGGCCGTCTACCTCGCCGATCGGGTGGTGGTGCTCACCGGCGCCCCGAGCCGGGTCGCCGAGATCGTCGACGTCCCGCTGGGCCGGCCGCGCAACCAGCTGACCACCCGGGCCAGCGAGGAGTTCGCCCGGCTGCGCAGCCACCTGATGCAGCTGGTCACGCACCACTGACCGTCGCGCGGCCACGCACCCCACCCCCGGCGCCGAGGAGCACCCACCCATGTCCACACCTGCCGCCGAGGCCCTCCTGGACGTCGTCCGGGACTGGGGCGCCGACCGGTTGTTCACCTGCCCGGGGAGCACCGAGGCCGCCGTCCTGGACGCGCTCGTCACGCGCAAGGACGTCGAGCTGGTGCTCACCACGCACGAGGGCGTCGCCGTCTCGATGGCCGACGGCCTGGCCCGGGTCACCCGCCGGCCCAGCGTCGCCTACCTGCACGCCAACGTCGGTCTGACCAACGGGCTCAGCCACCTCTACGCCGCGCAGCTGGCCTACTCCCCCGTGGTGGTGCTCAACGGCCTCAAGGCCTCCTCGATCCAGGCCCGGGAGGGCTTCACCACCGGCCGGCGGATGCGCGACCTGGTGCACCAGTACGTGAAGTCGGACTGGCAGTCGCTCACCACCGAGGCGATCGCCGAGGACGTCAACCGCGCCTTCCGGACCGCGGTCACCGAGCCCGCCGGACCGGTGTGGGTGGCGCTGAGCCAGGACCTGCTGGAGAGCCCCGTCCCGGTGCCGGTCCCCGAGGTGCACCGGTTCGACTTCGACTCCCGGACCCTGCCCGCCCCCGGCGCGGTGCGGGCGGCGGCCGACCTGCTGCAGTCCGCGCGCCGGCCGCTGCTGGTCGCCGGCAGCGAGCTGGCCCGCGTCGGTGCCGTCGAGGACCTGGTCCGGCTCAGCGAGCAGCTCGGGGCCCCGGTCGTGCACGAGGACCGCCGTGGCTTCGAGCGCCCCGGCTTCCCGACCGACCACCCGCACTTCCGCGGCCAGTACGAGATCGGCCACCCCCTGGTGCAGGAGGCCGATCTGCTGGTGTTCCTCGGCGCCCGGGTGTTCAACGAGTTCGAGCCGGCCCGGGTCCCGCCGCTGCCGGCCGGGGTGCCGATCGTGCACAGCCACACCGACCCGCGGCACGTCGCGATGGTCTACGGCGTGGACGCCGGCCTGGTCGGCGACCAGCGGCTCGTGCTGCAGGCGCTCTCCGCGGCGCTGCCGCCCGTCGCCGACCGCGAGGTCCCGCCGGCAGAGCCACGACCCCGGCGGTCCCCCTCCGCGTCCGCGGTGCTCACCGCCTCGGACGTCGTCGACGTGATCACCGAGTCGCTGCGCGGCGTCGCGCTCGTCGGGGACGCCACCACCGCCGGCGGCATCCTCCAGCAGCGCGCCCACCAGTCCGGCGGCGACGACTACTTCGTCTCCACCTCCGGCTCGCTGGGCTGGGGCATGGGCGCCGCGCTCGGCATCCAGATGGGCATGCCCGAGCGCCGTGTCGCCGCGGTGCTCGGCGACGGGGTGTTCCAGTTCGGCACGCCCGCGCTGTGGTCGGCGGCGCGCAGCGGCCTGCCGGTCACCTACGTGGTCATCAACAACCAGCGCTACGCCGCCGTGGGCGCCGCGCTGCGCCGGTTCGGCGGGCTCGCCGTGGAGCGGGGCGACTTCCCCGGCATCGACATCAGCGGTCCCGACATCGCCGCGATCAGCACCGGGTTCGGGGTGCCCGGCACGCGCGTGGACACCCTCGCCGACCTGCGGGAGAGCCTGGCGGCGGCCCGCACGGTCGACCACCCGACGCTCGTCGAGGTGATGACCGACCCGGCGCACTTCGGGCCCTGAGCCGGCGCCCGCGTCAGATGTGCGGGCGGGGCGGCGCGGAACGGGGAGCCGAACGGGCGGCGGCGAGCACCGCGTCGCCGAGCGCGGCGGCCAGGTCCCGGCCCCGGCCGAACCGGGCGGCGACGGTCTGCCCTGCCTTGAGGTGCCGGTGCAGCGGGTGCTCCCAGGTGAAGCCCAGGCCGCCGTGCACCTGCAGGCAGTGCCGGTCGGCCAGCGCGAAGGCCCGGCGGGCCTGGACGGCGGCAGCGAGCACGGCCGTCCGGCCGGTGGCCGCCCCCGCCTCCAGCTCGCCGGCGGCGGCCCACACCGCGCTGCGCGCGAACTCCAGCTCGACGTGGACGTCGGCGAGGCCGTGCCGCACCGCCTGGAAGCTGCCGATCGGCGCACCGAACTGGGTGCGCGCGGTCGCGTGGGCCACGGTCGTCTCCAGGAGCCAGCGGGTGACGCCCAGCAGGTAGGCGGCGCCGCCCAGCCGGCCGAGCGTCAGGGCGCCGACGCCGGTCCGCGGCACCGGGGCGCCCGGTGCCCGGGCCAGGTCCGGTGCCCGCTCCAGGCGCGCCCCGGGATCGGCGGCGGCCGCCGGCTCCAGCGGGCCGAGCGCAGCGCCGTCCACCAGCCGGTCGCCGTCCTCCCCCGGCACGACGACCAGGCCGGCCGCGCCCAGGTCCGGGCCGCGCAGCGTGTCGTCGACCGCCGAGGCCAGCACCTCGCCGGCCAGCACCGCCGCGAGCGTGTCCGCGGCCGGGGCGCCGACCGCGGCCAGCGCCGGGACCGCCATCCACGCGGTCTCGACCAGCGGGCCACGCACCAGCAGGTGCCCGGCCTCCTCGGTCAGCAGCGCCAGGTCGTCGGCGCCGAGGCCCAGCCCGTCGGCGTCCTCGCCGACGAGCGCACCGAGCAGACCGGAGTCGGCGATCGCCCGCCAGCTCCGCCCCCGCGGCCCGTCGTCCGCTCCCCCGACGGCGGCGGCGAAGACCGCCCGGGCGCCGGTGACCAGCTCCCGCTGCGCGTCGGTCGGGCGGAACAACCGGAGCTCCGGCGGGTCTCCCGCGGTCACCGGGGCAGCCCGAGGACGCGGTCGGCCACCACGGTGCGCTGCACCTCGGCGGTGCCGCCGTAGACGCGGCCGGCCCGGGAGTGCCAGAGGTCGAGGTGCTCGGGGGTGCCCTCGGCCAGCCGCGCATCGCCGAACAGGTCGGCGCCGAGGGTGACCAGGTCGAGGTCGAGCTGGCTGGAGAACAGCTTCACCAGGCTCGACTCCGCCCCGGCCGGCTCCCCGCTCCACTGGTCCGCCAGCCGGCGGGCGGTGTGCGACCGGTAGGCGTACACCCGGGCGGCCGCCTCCCCCAGCTCGCGGCGCACCCCGGCGACGTCGTCCGGCGGCAGGTCCGCGAGCACGTCGGCCGCGAGCGCGGACAGCCGCTGCTCGCTGCGGACCGGCCCAGCGGCGTCCGGCCCGCGCTCGAACGACAGCAGGGTCATCGCGACCGCCCAGCCCTCGCCCTCGGCGCCGATCCGCTGGTCGGCGGGGACCCGGACACCGGAGAAGAACACCTCCGCGAACCCGGTGCGCCCGTGCACCTGACGGACCGGGCGGACCTCGACACCGGGGCTGTGCAGGTCGACGGCCAGGCAGGTCAGCCCGCGGTGCCGGTCGCCGGGTGCGCCCGTGCGGACCAGCGCGAACATCCAGTCGCTGAACCGGCCGTACGTCGTCCAGGTCTTCTGGCCCTCGACCAGGTACCCGTCGCCCTGCCGCACCGCCCGGGTGCGCACGCCGGCCAGGTCGCTGCCCGCCTCGGGCTCGGAGAAGCCCTGCGACCACACGTCCTCGGCCCGCAGCATCCGCAGCAGCCAGCGCTGCTGCTGGTCGGGCGTGCCGAACCGCATCAGCGTCGGGCCGAGGAAGCGCAGCGACGGCCGGGTGATCCGCACCGGCCCGCGGGCCCGCTCGTACTCCTCGGCGAAGACGGCCTCGTGCAGCAGGTCGCCGCCGGCGCCACCGTGCTCGCGGGGCCACGAGATCCCGGTGTAGCCCGCCGCGTGCAGGGTGCGCTCCCAGGCCTGGTGCGCCCGGAACCCGTCCACGGTGTCGACGTCGGGGAGGCCGCCGGGTGGCAGGTGGCGAGCCAGCCACTCGCGCAGCTCGTCGCGGAAGGCGAGGTGCGCCGGCGGGATCGGCACCGCCATCCCGCCGGTCACCGGCCCGCCCCGTCGCCGAGGCGCCACTTGGCGGTCTTGCCGGTCGCGGTGCGGGGCAGCTCGTCGACGAAGCGGACCACGCGGGGGCGCTTGAAGGCCGCGACGTGCGTGCCGGTGAACGCCCGCAGCTCCTCGGCGTCGACCCGGTCACCGCTCCCCGGCGTCCGGACCACCCAGGCGACCACCCGCTCGCCGAAGCGCTCGTCGGGCTCGCCGGTGACGGCGACGTCGCGCACGCCCGGGTGCAGGCGGAGGACCTCCTCGACCTCCTGGGCGGCGATGTTGAAGCCGCCGGACAGGATCATGTCCTTGCTGCGGCCGGTGATCGACAACCAGCCCTCCGCGTCGAGGGTGCCGAGGTCGCCGGTGGCGAACCAGCCCTCCGCGTCGGTGAACGCGGTGTCCGCGGCGGCACCGACGTAGCCGGCGCCGACCGCGTAGGAGCCCGGTGCGCCCGAGCGCACCAGCACCTCGCCGGAGCCGGTCGACGCGCGGGCACCGGTCTCCAGGTCCCGCACCGCCAGCTCGACCCCGGGCAGCGCCCGCCCCGACGACCCCGGCCGCGCGGTGAACTGCTCGGGCGGCAGCGCCGCGGCCATGCCGGTCTCGGTGGAGGCGAAGAACGTCCACAGCTCGGTGCCCGGCAGCATGCGCGCCACGGTCCCCCGCAGCTCGGCGGTCATCGCCTCGCCGGTGACGCTGAGGACCCGCAGGCTCGCCAGCTGCTCACCCACCGGCGTGCCGGAGAGGGCCAGGTCCCGGGCGATCGTGGGGACCATCCCGGTGACGGTCACCGCGTGGCGCCGCACCGCCTCGAGCAGCGTGGCCGGGCGCGCGTCGGCGCTGAGCACCGTGCGCGCCCCGGTGAGCAGCCCGCCGAGCAACCGCACCTGACCCACCCGGTGGCCCAGCGGGGTGGGGATGAGCACGGTGTCGGCGGCCGTCAGACCCAGCAGCACCGCCGGCCCCAGGAAGGTCCCCAGCGCCTGGTTGGCCTGGGTCAGCCGCACGCCCTTGGGCAGCGCGGTCGTGCCGGAGGTGTAGAGGACGGCGGACTCGTCGTTGGCGCGCCGGCGGACCGGGCCGCCCGCGGCCAGCGCGGCCTCGTACGGGGCGCCGACCAGCAGGATGTCGACGTCCCCGCGGAGCCCGGCCAGCACGTCGCCGCGGTGCCCGGCCGCGTCGGAGACCAGCAGCGAGATCCCGGCGTCCGCGACGAGGTGGCGCACCTCCCGGTCCTGGTACCGGTCGTTGACCGGCACCACCCCGATGCCGGCGAGCTGGCAGGCGAAGAAGGCCTCGGCCCACTCGCGGCGGTTGGCCAGGTAGAGCCCGACCCGCCCGCCCGCGTACGGGGCGAGGAAGCCGGCCAGCGCCTGCACCCGCTCGCCGAACCGGGCGAAGGTGAGCTCGCCGTCGGCGTCCACGAGGGCGGTCGCGGACGGGCGGCGTCCGACGACCCAGCGCAGCTGCTCGGCGACCGTCCAGGAGGATGTCATCGCGCCGGGTCCCGTCAGATCGTGCGGCCGCCGTCGACGGACAGCACGCTGCCCGTCATGTAGTCGGAGTCGGACGAGGCGAGGTAGACCAGGCTGGGCGCGATCTCCTCGGGGCCGGCCCAGCGGCGCAGCGGGATCATGCCGAGGAACTTCTCCTCCAGCTTCGGGTTCTCCCGCACGTTGGCCGACATCTCGGTCGCGGCGATCGGCAGCAGCGCGTTGGCGGTGACGTTGTGCCGGGCGAGCTCGACGGCCGCCGTCTTGACCAGCGCGACGACGCCGGCCTTCGCCGCGGCGTAGTTCCCGCCCCCGACCTGCCCGCGCTGCGCCGCCGGGGAGGTGAGCGCCACGAACTTGCCGTGGCCCAGCTCGACCCAGTGCGGGATGAGGGCCGTGAGGCAGATGAACGTGCCGGTCAGGTTGACGGCCACCACCCGCTCGAAGGACTCCAGCGTCATGTCCTTGAGCATCGCGGGGCCCACGATGCCGGCCGAGTGCACCAGCACGTCGACCTGGCCGCCCCATGCGACCACCTCGGCGACGGCGGCGCCCACCTGCTCGGGGGAGGTGATGTCGGCGGCCCAGGCCCGGGCCCTGCCCCCGGCCGCCTCGATCTCGGCCACCACCGCCTCGGCGGCCGCGGCGTCGAGGTCGAGGACGGCGAGGGCGGCACCCTCGGCCGCCATCGCCAGGGCGCCGGCGCGGCCGATGCCCCGGCCACCTCCGGTCACGAGGACGGTCTTGTTCTCCAGGCGGTTCACGACTCGGTTCCTCCAGGCTCAGGGACGGCGACGGTGCCGGACTCCCGCGTGGGGCCGCGTTCTGAACAGCAGAACAGCGTCCCGTCTTCGACAACATGCCTGAGTACGCTCAGCACCGTCAAGAGCGGCGACGACACCCGAGGAGCACGTGCGTGACCACGACGGAGACCGGTCCGGCCTATCCGATCGAGTCGGTCCGCAACGCCCTGCTGCTCCTGCTGCAGCTGCGCGAGCGGCCCGTGCTGCGGGTCTCCGAGTGCGCCGCCGAGCTCGGCGTCGCCCGCTCGACCGCGCACCGGCTGCTGGCGATGCTCGAGCACCACGGCTTCCTCCGTCGCGACCCCGCCAGCCGCTCCTACCGGGCCGGTGACGCGCTGCTGTCGATCGGCCTGGCCGCCATCAGCACGCTCGACATCCGGGACCGGGCCCGGCCGTTCCTGCACGCGCTGCGCGACCAGCTCGGCGAGACGGTCAGCCTGGTGCTGCTCGAGGGCCGCGACGTCCGGTTCGTCGACGCCGCGGAGGCCACCCGTGCCCTGCGGGTGGGTGGTCAGGTCGGGCTGCGGCTGCCGGCCCACGCGACGTCCGCCGGCAAGGCCGTGCTGGCCGGCCTGCCCCCGGAGCAGCTGGCCCAGCTGTACCCCGACGACGTCCTGCCCGGCACTCCCCCGACGACGCGGGCGGACCTGGAGACCGCGCTGGCCGAGGTGCGGCGGTCGGGCTACGCGGTCGCCTACAACGAGAGCGACGTCGAGATCGGCGCGGTCGGGGTGCGCATCCCCGAGGGCCCCGACCACGTGCGCGCCGCCCTGGCCGTCGCCGCCCCCGCCAGCCGGCTCACTCCCGCGCTGATCGAGGAGTGGGCGCGGGCCGCCCAGGAGACGGCGCAGCGGATCGCCGTCCGCTGACGGCCGACGTTCCGCGCTCCGGAACTTCGTCGCACATCTTTCCGCACAGCGAAGCAGCCCCGTAGCCTCAGACCGCGAGCGCCCCCGTGCACGTCCCCCGGTGTCCGCAGGAGCGGGCGGCCGTCGGGACCGAGGAGTGGAGGTCGGACACGACCATGGAGAACCCCCAGGTCATCGTCGTCGGGGCAGGGCCGGTCGGCGTCGCGCTGGCGATCGACCTGGCCCGGCGGGGTGTCCGCTGCGCCCTCGTCGAGCGTCGGACGGAGCTGTCCCGCATCCCGAAGGGCCAGAACCTGACCCAGCGGACCATGGAGCACTTCCACTTCTGGGGGCTGGCCGACGAACTGCGCGCCGCCCGCACCATGCCCGAGGGCCATCCCATCGGCACGGTCGTGGCCTACGGCGACCTGATGAGCGACCACTGGCGGGCACCCGCCGGCCGCGAGCAGGTGGCCGACTACTTCCTCGAGCGCAACGAGCGGCTCCCGCAGTACCGCACCGAGGAGGTCCTCCGCGCGCGGATGGCCCAGCTCGACGAGGTCGAGGCGTACCTCGGCTGGACGGCGACAGCGGTCGAGCAGGACGCGCAGGGCGTGCGCGTGACGATCGCGCGGGCCGGTGAGCAGCGCACCCTCGAGGCGGCCTACGTCGTGGGCTGCGACGGCGGCCGGTCGGTCGTCGCCGAGCAGGGCGGCGTCGAGCGGTCCGGCACCGACTTCGACCAGGTCGTCGCGCTGGCGGTGTTCCGGTCGCCCGAGCTCGCCCGCCTCCTGGAGCGCTTCCCGCCACGGTCGACCTACCGGGTCATGGCGCCCTACCTCAAGGGCTACTGGGCCTTCCTCGGCCGCATCGACGTCACGGAGAGCTTCTTCTTCCACGCGCCCCTCCCCGAGGGCAGCACGACGGAGGACGTCGACGTCAAGCAGATGCTGCACAAGGCGGTCGGCGTCGAGTTCCCCTACGACCTGGACCACCTCGGCTTCTGGGACCTGCGCGTGCAGGTGGCCCACCAGTACCGCGCCGGGCGGGCGTTCATCGCCGGTGACGCCGCGCACACGCACCCGCCCTACGGCGGGTTCGGCCTGAACAACGGCCTGGAGGACGCGGTGAACCTCAGCTGGAAGCTGGCCGCCGTGCTGCAGGGCTGGGGCGGTGAGGCGCTGCTCGACTCGTACAGCCCCGAGCGCGAGGGCGTCTTCCGGGACGTCGGGCAGAACATCATCGCCGCGCAGATCGAGCGCGAGCGCGCCTTCGTCGAGCGCTACTCGCCCGACCGGGACCGCGCCGAGTTCGAGACGGCGTTCGCCGACATCGCGAGCGTGGGCGGCGAGATCGCGGTGCGCAGCTACGAGCCGAACTACGAGGGCTCGCCGGTCGTCACCGGGCCGCCCGGCGCCGTCATCAGCGCGTTCGGCGAGCACTCGTTCCGGGCCCGGCCCGGCCACCACCTGGCACCCCAGCTGCTCACCTCCGGGCAGAACGTCCTGGACGCGCTGGGCGTCGGGTTCACCCTGCTCGCCTTCGACGCACCGCCGGCCGCGGTGGCCGGGCTCGAGGCGGCCGCGGCCCGGATCGGCATGCCGCTGACCGTGGTCACCGACACCCGGGCCGACGGGCGCGCGGAGTACGGCTCGCGCCTGGTGCTCGTCCGCCCCGACCAGCACGTCGCCTGGGCCGGCGACGATGCGCCCGAGGACGTCGACCGGCTGGTCGACACGGTCGCCGGCCGGGGCTGAGGTCCGGTCCGCCGCCGGTCCACCCGCCCCGGTGAGCGGCCGGTGTCCTAGCGCGGGGGGCCCGTCGCGCTGCGCGGCGTCCTGCGGCCGGCGGGCTCGGGGACGGCGGGGCCCGGTCCCACCGGCGCGACCGGCGGCGCCGGCGGCGCGGGGAGGAACCGCCGGCGGGCCAACGCCACCACGGTGCGGACGGCGATGCCCCCGATCAGCAGGGTGATCGCGGTGACCACGACGTACTGCCAGGCCCGGGCGCCGGCGACGTCGGTGGCCTCGAGCCACACCAGCCCGGTGGTGGCCACGGCGGCCCAGCTGAAGGTGAACGCCCAGGTGCTGGGCATGAACGGCAGCCGGAGGTAGGCCGGCAGCAGCCGCAGCTGGGCGAGCACCATGAGCAGGCCGTAGCCGGCGAGGAACGCGGCGATCGGGTCGATGTCCTCGCCGCGCAGGTTGAACCAGGCGAGGCTGGCCACCGCGGCCGGTGCCACCTCGATCGCCATCGTCGGCAGCAGCGGGCCCGGGAGCAGCGGGCGGAACAGCAGCCGGCCCAGGATGATCGAGCCGAGGACGACCCAGCAGACGACGCCGAGACCGAACATCACCTCGGCCAGCCGTTGCTGACCGACCACCGCGGCGCTGGCCGCGGCGACGAGCCCGCCGGCGACCGTGGGCAGGAAGTAGCCGGGGTGGAACCGGTCCAGGTCGACCGGCGCGTACATCCACTGCCCGGTGAACCAGCCGCCGAGCAGCACGGTGAGCACCAGGAAGACGTCGGTGAGCACCCGGCCGGCGGTCGGCACGTGCGGGTGCAGCCCGACGGACGCCAGCAGCATCGGGGTGATCAGCGCCAGCGAGGCGAAGGGGGCGGCGACCGGGTCGAGCAGGTCGGCGACCAGCACCGACCGGTGGCCGGCGACGTGCCGCAGGTAGGCGACCAGGACGGTGAGCCACGCGAGCGCCGACAGCAGCAGGACGAGCTCGCCGACCAGGGCGGGCGCCGCGCCCGCGGCGGCCAGCGTCGTCCAGGCCTCCCCCAGCCCCGCCAGGCCGAAGCCGATCCCGAAGAGGTTCAGCGGGATCCTCGGTGCACTCATGCCGACCATGCTGCGGTCATCGGCCGGGCCGGCCAAGGGCCGGTCGGCGAACGGATCATCGACCGGACCGATCGGACCGGTGGCGTGCCGGCAGGGAGCTGCGGCACCTGGGGCGTTCGTCGCGGTGGCGACCGAGCCGCACGTCGGACACGCGGACGGTCAGCCGGTAGCCAGCTCGCGTGCAGGCACTGGCTCTACCCTCGGCCCGCCGTCGCCGGTCGATGAGCCCGGCCGAGGCACCGGCGCCCGCCGTCCGCCTTCGCCGCCCCCGACCGATGAGGACCCATGCCCCCGCTGACCCGCACCCGCCCCCGTCCGCGCCGGGCACCTCGCACGGTCCCCGGCACCGCGGCCCACCCGTCGCGCCGGCGCGGGCCGCGGGCCGTGGCGCGTGGCTGGCTGGTCCGGCTGGCCCGGCGGCGGCTGCGCTCCGGCGGCGTCGACCTCGGCGCGCTGGACTTCCTCCCGGAGGAGGCGAAGCTCCCGCTGCTGCGGGTCGGCACCGACCCGGTGCCCGAGCTCGCCGAGGCGCGGGCCGCGGGGCCGGTGCAGCGACGCAACCTGCCCCTCGGGCTGACGATGCACCTGGTGACCGGGTACGAGGAGGTCCGCGGCGTCCTGGCGGACACCGATGCGTTCAGCACCGACATCACGCACCTGTTCCGGGACGCCGGTCCCGGCTCGCTGGCGGACACCGGCGGCCTCGGCTTCACCGATCCCCCGCGGCACACCGAGCTGCGCAGGCTGGTGGCCCCGGCGTTCACCCGCCACCGGCTGCAGCGGCTGCGGCCCACGATCGAGGAGATCGTGGCGCAGCGGCTGGACGAGCTCGCCGCCGCGGGGTCGCCGGCGGACCTGGTCGAGCACCTGGCGTCCCGGGTGCCGATGGACACGATCTGCGGCCTGCTGGGCCTCGACGACGGCGACCGCGCGGCGTTCACCCGGCTGGCCGGCGAGCGCTTCGACGCCACCGGCGGGACGGCGGCGGCGCTCGGCGCGGTCTCGGACCAGAAGCGGCTGCTCCGCGCCGCCGTGGCCCGGCAGCGCACCGACCCCGGGCCCGGCCTGATCGGCCAGGTCCTGCAGGCCGAGGGCGGGGACGTCTCGGACGACGACCTGGCCGGCCTGGCCGACGGCATCGTCACCGGCGGCTACGAGACCACCGCCAGCATGATCGCGATGGGCACCGTGGTCCTCCTCCGCGACCCGGCGCACGCGGCACTGGTCCGGAACGGCTCACCCGCGGACGTCGACCGGGTGGTGGAGGAGCTGCTGCGCCACCTGTCGGTGGTGCAGGTGGCGTTCCCGCGGTTCGCGAAGCAGGACGGCGAGCTGCTCGGCTGCCCGGTCCGGGCCGGGGACGTCGTGGCCGCCTCGCTCTCCGGCGCCGACCGGGACCCGGCGTGGGCGGGCGCGGACCCCGACTCGTTCGACCCGGCCCGGTCCCCGGCCGGCACCCACCTGGCGTTCGGGCACGGGATCCACCGCTGCGTCGGGGCGGAGCTCGCCCGCCTGGAGCTGCGCATCGTGCTGCCCGCGCTGTTCCGCCGGTTCCCGGACCTGGCGCTGGCGGTGCCCGAGGAGCAGCTCCCGTGGCGCTCGCTGTCCTTCGTCCACGGTGTGGATGCGCTGCCCGTCGTCTTCTGACCGGGCCGCCGGTCGCTACAGCTGGTTGAGCCCGCCGTCGACGAACAGCTCGGTGCCGGTGATGAAGCCGGCCGCGTCCGAGGCCAGGAAGGCCACGGCGTCGGCGATCTCGGCGGGGCGGCCCACCCGCCCCAGCGGGATGTCGGCCGCGAACTGGTCGAGCAGCTGCCGGCCGGCCTCGGGGGTGCCGGCCAGGCCGGTGAGACCCGGGGTCTCGATCGGGCCGGGCACCAGGGTGTTGACCCGGATGCCGCGTCCGGCGAGCTCCGCGGCCCAGGTGCGGCCGAACGAGCGGATGGCGGCCTTGGACGCGGCGTAGACGCCGAACATGGCGCTGCTGCGGGTGGCCGAGGTGGAGCCGGACAGGATGATCGAGGCCCCGTCGTTGAGCACCCGCAGGGCCTTCTGCACGGTGAACAGCGTGCCGCCGACGTTGCGCTCGAAGGTCTGGTGGTAGTGCTCCCGGGTGATGTCGCTCAACGCGGCGAACTCGCCACCGCCGGCGTTGGTGAACAGCACGTCCAGGCCTGCCCCCCGCTGCGCGACGACCTCCATGACGGCGTCCAGGTGCTCTCCGGAGCTCACGTCGCCGGCCACTCCGACCACGTCGGCGCGGGCGGTGGCGCGGACGGCCGCGACGGCGTCGTCGAGCACGGTCCTGCGTCGTCCGGTGATGACGACGGTGGCGCCGTCGGCGGCCAGCCGCTGCGCGGCCGCCAGACCGATGCCGCTGGTGGCGCCGGTGATCAGCGCGGTCCTGCCGTCCAGTGGTCCCATGGTCGTGCTCCTCGAGGGTGTGCGGTGGAGGGCGGTCAGCCGGCCGCGCCGGCGATCAGGAAGAGCAGCGCGACACCGGCGACGGTGCTGGCGAGGGTGAGCCCGGACGAGTGCTGCGCGTGCGCCTCGGGCAGGACGTCCGCGGTGGCCAGGTACATCAGGACGCCGGCGAAGAAGCCCAGGTAGCCGCCGAGCGTCGCCTCGGGGACGGTGGCGACCCCCGAGAGGGCGGCGCCGACCACCGGCGCGACCGCATCAGCGCCGAGCAGCAGCAGACCGCGCCGCCGGTCGCCTCCGCGCAGGGTGGTGAGCGTGTAGGTGTTGAAGCCGTCGGCGAAGTCGTGCGCGATGACCGCGACGGCCACGACGACGCCGATCCGGGTCTGCACCTGGAAGGCGACCCCGAGCGCCACGCCGTCCAGGACGCTGTGGCCCACCAGGGCCGAGGCGGCGAACGTCCCGGTCGCATGCCCGTGCCCGTGACCCCGGTAGGCGTCCTCCTGACCGCGGTGCACGGCGCAGGCCCGCTCGACCACGTGCAGCAGCAGGAAGCCGCCGACGAACAGCACCAGCGGCACGGGCGTGGACAGCCAGGTCGCCCGGTCCTGCCGGAGCGACTCGGGCAGCAGCTCGAAGCCGACCACGCCGAGCATCAGGCCCGCGGCGAGCCCGAGGACGAGGTGGCGGCGGCGCCCGGCCCGCAGCGCGGCCACCCCGCCGGCGACGGTCATCAGCGCCGCCCCGAGCGCGACCAGGACCGCGGTCACCGGCTGCTCCCCTCGCCGCCCGGCTCAGCGGGGCCGGGAGGTCACGCGCCACCGGCCGGTCCCGGCGCGGCCGCGACCGACGACAGCGGCAGGGTGGCGTCCACCAGGTAGGTCGACAGCATGACGCCGGTCCCGGGCCCGAGGTCGAGCGCGTTGTGCGGGGTGCCGGGCGGGATGCAGAACCCGTCGCCGGCGTGCAGGTCCACCGCCGGACGGCCGCGGACCTCCATCCGGACGTTCCCCTCGACGATGTAGCCGACCTCCTCACCGGGGTGGGTGTGCCAGCCGGACGCGACGCCGGCCGGGATCTCGGTCCGGACCTGCACGATCTCCCGGCCGGGCACCGAGAACGGCTCCCGCTGGACCTCGGTGCGGGTCAGGGTGGCCGACAGGGCGTCGGCCGGCCGGGCGGGGTCGGACGGCATCGGATCGCTCCTCGTGGTCCGGACGGCGGATCAGGCGGGCCGGGTGCCGAGCGCGGCGCCCAGCACCGCGGCGGCCTGCGCGGTCGCGGCCCGGGCGGCCTGGGTGCCGCGCAGCGGGTCCAGCAGCATGAAGTCGTGCACCGCGCCGTCGTAGCGCACCGTGGTCACCTCGACGCCGGCCTGCCGGAGCTTCGCGGCGTACGACTCGCCCTCGTCGCGCAGGACGTCGGCCTCGTCGACGAACAGCAGCGCCGGGGGCAGGCCCGCCAGCTGCTCCACCGTCGCCCGGTTCGGGGAGGCGGTGATCTCCGAGCGCCGGTCCCGGTCGGGGAGGTAGGCGTCCCAGAACCACTCCATCGAGCCGCGGCTGAGGTAGTAGCCGGTGGCGAACTGCTCGTAGGAGCCGGTGTCCATGGCGGCGTCGGTGACCGGGTAGTACATCGAGTGGTGCACGAAGTGCACGTCGCCGCGGTCCTTGGCCATCAGCGCGAGAGCGGCGGTCATGTTGCCGCCGACGGACTCCCCCGCGACCGCCATCCGCGTCGCGTCCAGGTCGTGCTCGGCGCCGTGCTCGGTGATCCACCGGGCGGTGGCGTAGCCCTGCTCGACGGCGACCGGGTAGTGCGCCTCGGGCGAGGGGGTGTACTCGACGAACGCGACCGCGCACCCGGCGCCGACGCACAGCTCGCGGACCAGCCGGTCGTGGGTGGCGGCGTCCCCGAGGACCCACCCGCCACCGTGCATGTAGACCGCGACCGGGAGCTGCCCGGTCGCACCCGCGGGACGCAGCAGCCGCACCCGCACGTCGCCCACCTCGGCCGGCACGGTCACCCACTCCTCGTCGACGTCCGGCTTGTCGACCGGCCCGGACTGGAGGTCGGTGAGCACCTGGCGGGCCGCCTGCGGGCTGAGCTCGTAGAGGAAGGGCGGCTTGCCGGTGAGCTCGACGAGGTCCTGGGCGGCGGGCTCCAGCACCACCTGCGGGGTCGTGGTCATGCCTGGTCTCCGTTCTCGGTGCCGGTCACGTCGGACAGGAAGGCGAGCAGCTCGCGGTTGAGCTCCGCGGCGTGGGTCAGGCCCAGCAGGTGCGGGCCGCCCTCGATCTCGACGTAGCGGGCGTCGGGGAGGGCTGCGTGGAGGCGCCGGCCCTGCCCGTCGATCGGCAGGATGCGGTCGGCGGTGCCGTGGACGATCAGCGTGGGGACGTCGAGGGCCTCGAGGTCGCCGCTGAAGTCCTCCAGCCAGCCGGGCGGGCACGCCCAGGTGGCGTGGCCGCCGGCTTCGGCACCGGCGTTCCACAGCGCGCGGACGGCGTCCTCGCTGACCCGGGTGCCGCGGTGCTGGTCCAGGTTCACCAGGTCCGCCACGAGCCCGGTCAGCCACGCGAAGCGGTCGGCGAGGACGGCCTCCTGCACCGCGGCCACCCCGGCGGCGTCCACCCCGGTCGGGTTGTCGGCCGACTTCGCGAACGAGGGGGCGAGGGTCTCCACGACCACTGCGGCGCGCAGCCGCCCGGTGCCCGAGTGGCCGACGTGGCGGAGGAGCTCACCGGAGCCGAGGGAGAACCCCACGACGACGGCGTCGCGCAGGTCCAGGGCGGTGAGCACCGCGTCCAGGTCGGCCGCGAGGCTGTCGAAGTCGTACCCGGTGGTCGGGCGGCTGGAGCGGCCGAACCCGCGCCGGTCGTAGGTGATGACCCGGTACCCGGCGGTCAGCAGCGGGTGCAGCTGCGGCTCCCAGGACCGGCTGTCCAGCGGCCAGCCGGCGAGCAGCACCACGGCGGGACCGCTGCCGTGGTCCTCGTAGTACAGCTCGATCGGGGTGGTGTTCTCCTGCCCGACTGTCACGGTGCCCATGCGGATCTCCTCGGGTGGGGCGGCGGAGCTGATCGGTGGCGGGATCAGGACTGCGCGGGGGCCGCGGCGAGCGACGCCACCGCCTCCTCGACGAGGGCGGCAGCCTGTGCCGCCTCGGGGATCGCGACGGTGTGCGAGCCGCCGGCGAGCTCGACGGTGCGGCGGGACCCGGCCCGGTCGGCCATGAACCGGTGCACCGCGGCGGGGATGTTCCTGTCCTCCGCCCCGAACAGGAACCACGACGGCACCGTGCGCCAGGCCGCACCGGCGGAGGGCTCCTCGAGCGCGGACCGGGTGATCGGCCGCTGGGTGGCGGCCATGACCGCGGCGTCGGCGGCGGAGGAGTCGGCCGCGAACTGCGCGTGGTACCGGTCCTGGCGGATGTAGAGGTCGGCGTCGCCGTCCGGCAGCGGCACCGGCTGCAGCGTCTCGGCCAGCGTGCTGCCCGGGGAGCGGCCCGACAGGGTGGCGGCGCTGTCGCCGACGTCGGGGGCGAACGCGCCGATGAAGACCATGGCCCGCACCCGGTCGGAGTGGACGTTGCTGGTGACCATGCCGCCGTAGGAGTGGGCGACGAGGACGACGTCTCCGTCGACGGTGTCGAGGAGGCCGGACAGGTAGGCCGCATCGGTGCGCACCCCGCGCAGCGGGTTCGCGACCGCGACCACCGGGTGCCCGCGCTCGGCCAGCCGGGCGATCACGCCGCTCCAGCTGGCGGACTCGGCGAACGCGCCGTGCACCAGCACGACGGTGGGCCTGCGGGACGAGGACGAAGCGGTCATCGTGCGCCTCCGGGCGATGTCGGTGCACCGAATCTGCTCGGGCGCCGCAGCACGGTCAACGACGAGGTCGGGATGCTGCCATCGGCGGAACCGATGACCGGGTCCTCAGTCGGAGAGCGCGGAGAACCCCGGCGCGGGCGGCATCGTGAGCAGGTGCTCGACCAGCGTGGCCACGGCCGGGGTGCGCACCCGGGACCGCCGCCAGCGCACCGTGAACGGCACGTCGAGGCGGGGGGTGACCGGCCGGACGACGGTGTCGACGTGACCTGCCGTGAGCGAGCCGATCAGCAGGATCCAGTCGACCCCGGGGTGCTCCATCCAGCGGGCCGCGACGAGGTCCGGGTCGTCGAGCTGCACGGTGGGCGGGCTGATGCCGGCGGTCTGCAGGGCCTGCTGCTGCGCCAGCGACCAGGCGGGGAACAGGCTCGCGTGGGTGGCCCCCCGGACCTGGTCGGCCAGCGCGGACAGCGGGACCGCCGGCTCACCGGCCAGGGGGTGGCCGGGTCGGAGCCCCACCAGCAGCGGCTGGGCGCAGAACACCTCCGTCGCCATGCCCTCGACGTCGTCCAGCCGGCCGCACGTGATGCCGACGTCGACGGTGCCGTCGGCCAGGGCCTGCTCGAGCAGCGGCAACCACAGCCGGGCCACGACCAGGTCGACCTCGGGGGCCACGTCGGCCAGGGTCGCCCTGAGGTGGGGCGCGAGGACGGGGGCCGCCGGCGGCGTGACGCCCACCCGGACGGTGCCGCTCTGCCCGGTGCCGATGCGCTTGACGACCGCGACGGCCTCGGCGGCGTCGTCCAAGAGGGCGCGCGCCCGGAGCAGGAACTCCGAGCCCGCCTCCGTGAGGTGGACCGGACGGGTGGACCTGGTCAGCAGCGGCGTGCCCAGCTCGCGCTCGAGCCGCTGCACCAGCTCGCTGAGCGTGGGTTGCCCGATGTGCAGCTCCTGGGCGGCGCGACCGAAGTGCAGCTGGGTGGCGACCGCCACGAAGGCCTGCAGCTGGCGCAGCTCCACAGGCATGGCCGGACCCTACGGAGGCGGGCACCCGCCCACCAGCCCCCGCGCAGCGCCCGTTCCGGTGGGCTACACGGCGTGCAGCCGCTGCGCCGGCTCTGCGCGGACCAGCTGCTCCAGCCGGACCCGGGTGACGTCGTCCCGCGGCGTGTAGACCATCATCCGGGCGCCGCCGGGCAGCTGACCGGCGGTGAACCGCACCAGCTGCAGGTGCAGGTCGCCGGCCGGGCTGCGGAAGTCCTTGGCCGGCATCGGGTGGTCCACGACGTCGTGGCGCCGCCACAACCCGTCGAACTCCGCCGACGCCTCGCGCAGCCGCCGGACCAGGCCGGTCCACAGCGGGTCGTCGAGGTGCTCGGCCATGCCGGCCCGCATGGTGCCGACCAGGTGCGCCGCCGCCTCGGCCCGGTTGCCGATGCAGAGGTCGAGCCAGTAGGGGTGGGTGAAGAACAGCCAGAGCTGGTTGCGCTCCCCCGGGGCGACCGCGTCGAGGTCACCGGCCAGCCCGTTGTAGGCGCGGTTGTAGGCGAGGATCTCGTAGCGCCGCGAGAGCACGGCCGCCGGGAAGGGGTCGAGCTGGTCGAGCACGGCCTGGTCGGCCGGGCTCACGCCCGGGCAGGGTGCGGACGGCGCGACGACGGTGACCCCGGCGAGCTGGAACAGGTGCCAGCGCTCCTGGCCGTCCATCCGCAGCGTGCGGGCGATGGCCTCGAGGACCTGCACCGAGGCGTTGATGTCGCGGCCCTGCTCCAGCCACGTGTACCAGGTGACCCCGACCCCGGCGAGCAGCGCGACCTCCTCGCGGCGCAGGCCCGGCGTGCGCCGGCGGCCACCGCTGGGCAGGCCCACGTCGTCCGGGGTCAGCCGCTCCCGCCGGGTGCGCAGGAAGTCGGCCAGCTCGGTCCGCCGGGCATCGGTCACCGGGCCATGGTCGCGCCGTCCGGGCGGGTTAACCAGTGAGTGTCAGTACCAGGATCGGCAGGCTCTCACCACCAGCATCCGGAACGCCGGACGCTGCTCGTCATGACCTCGAGCGTCTCCTCCTCCGCGGTGGCGGATCCCCTTGCCGAACCGCGTCGCATGCACCCGATCGCCCTGCTGGCCGCGCTGGCCGCCGCCGTCGTCCCGGTGATGTCGGTGTTCAGCGTGAACGTCGCGCTGCGGCAGATCGGCGCCGAGCTGGGCGCCTCGGCCGGCACGCTGCAGCTGGTGGTGGCCGCCTACGGCGTGGTCTACGCCGCGCTGGTCGTGATCGGCGGGCGGCTCGGCGACTCGTTCGGCCGCAAGCGGATGCTGCTCGTCGGGCTCGGGCTGTTCGCCGTCACGAGCCTGCTGTGCGCCGTCGCGCAGACCCCGGGCCAGCTGGTGGCGGCCCGGTTCGTGCAGGGGGTGTCCGGCGCCGCGCTCTCGCCGCAGGTGCTGGCGAGCATCCACGCCAACTCCGACGGGCACCACCGCACCCGGGCGCTGGCCTGGTTCGGGGCCACGGCCGGCCTGGCCACGTCGCTGGCCTTCCTGGTCGGCGGCGCGCTGGCGGGCTCGGACCTGGGGTGGCGCTCGGTGTTCTGGATCAACACCCCGGTCGCGCTGCTGGTGGTGGTCGGGGTGGCCCGGTACCTGCCGGAGACCAAGGCGCCGGCCCGGACGTCGCTGGACTGGATCGGCGCCGTCCTGCTCGGCGCGACCATGACGCTGCTGATCCTGCCGCTGACCGAGGGCCGCGCGACCGGCTGGCCGGCGTGGACGTGGGCCTGCCTGGCGGCCGTGCCGGTGACGACCGCTGCGCTGGTCCGGTGGCAGCTGCGGCTGCAGCGCCAGGGCGGGCTGCCGCTGCTGCCGCCGGAGCTGTTCGCCTTCCGCACCGTGCGGATCGGCCTGCTGGTCGCGACCCCGGTGTACGTGACCTTCGGCGGGTTCATGTTCGTGTACTCGTTCATGGCCGGCGGGCACGGGCTGAGCCCGCTGCGGATCGGGCTGAGCCTGCTGCCGCTGTCGCTGGGCTTCCTGGGCGCCTCGATCGCCGCCGGCCGGCTGATGCCGCGGTTCGGCGTCGGGGTGCTCGCCGTCGGTGGCCTGCTCACCGCGGTGGGGTTCGTCTGGCTCGGGGTGGTCGCCGACGGGTTCGGTACGAGCTTCGGCGTGGGCTCGGTGGCGGGGCCGATGGTCGTGGTGGGCGTCGGGCTCGCGCTGGTGTGGTCGCCGCTGATGGGCGTGATCCTGAGCCAGGTGCACGGGCACCTCGCCGGGCTGGGCGGCGGGGTGCTGCTGACGGTGATGCAGGCCGGGCTGGGCTTCGGCTCGGCGGTGGTCGGCTCGGTCTACTTCGGGCTGGGGGCAGGCCACGGGTTCGCCTGGACGCTGTTCGTCCTGGCCGGGGTCATGCTGGTGGTCTCCCCGCTCACCCGGCTGCTGCGGGCACGCGGCTGACCTCGGCACCGGCGACCGCGCGGTACAGCAGGACCATCGCGACGATCTGGCCCAGGTGGTAGGCCGACACCGGGTCGATCGGCAGCCCCTCGGGGAGCGCCCGGAGCCCGGCGGCGCCGATGTTCGTGCCGATCGCGACCAGCATCGGACGGCCCATCGGGTGGTCGTGCCGCCACGCCCAGGTCCAGAGCACCAGGACGCTGACCATGGTGACGCTCTCGCAGAGCAGGATCGCGGTGATGCCGGCGTTGCCGGTGGCGGCGACGACCGCGTAGGCCAGCAGTCCGGCCAGGCGCAGGGGCCAGAAGACGGCGGCCCGGTTCCGGCCGAGCACCTCGATCACCGTCGCGGCGAGCAGGAACGAGATGGTGATGACGATGACGGAGCTGGTGATGGCCCAGCTCAGGTCGTTGAAGCGGGTGCCGACGAAGTGGCCGTGGTGGGCGGCGCCGGCGAGGGCGCTCACCGCCGACCAGAGGAAGGCCGCCCGCCAGTAGCGCGACGCCGGGCGGCCACGGGGCAGGCGGACGAACAGGTACGAGGTCACCAGGCCCAGCACCAGGTCGGTCAGCGACGGCAGCGGCTCGACGAGCACACGTCACGGTACGTGCCGGGTGCCCCTGCCGATGCTGGGTCGAGGCTTGTTGACCGCTCATGAAGTGGCGCGCGCGAACCGGCGCCGGGCGGCTGACCTGCGAGCACACTGCCCGGGTGCCCGACGACATCCTTGCCTGCGAGTGGGGTGGCGCGTGCGGGAAGCCGGCGAGCTACGGCGTCAGCGTGGCGGGCGCCCGGTACGTGCCGGCGTGCTGGGAGCACGCGATCTTCCAGGCCGTGCCGCTGGCCGCCGTCGAGACGATCGAGCTCGCCCCGGTCGACTGGGCGTTCGGCGACGACGCCCCCGCCTGACCGGCCCCCGCCGTCCTCCCGCGGGTCGACGGCGACGACGGGCTCACTCCGCGACGAACTCGCTGACCACGTGCGCGGCGATCCAGTCGTCGTCGAGCTCGACCCCCAGGCCCGGTCCGGTCGGCACCTCGAAGGTCCCGCCGGGACCCGCAGCCAGCACGCCGTCGTCGTAGCCGAGGTAGACCGGGAAGTCGTCCGAGGCGCGCAGCAGGCTGGGCGCGGAGAGCGCCAGCTCGTAGAAGTTGCTGTTGCGGATCGCCGACATGCAGGCGCGGTGCGCCGGCCCCGGTCCGTGCAGCTCCACGTCGAGACCGAAGCCCTCGGCCGCGTGCGCGATCTTCATCGCCCCGGTGATGCCGCCGTCGAGGTCGGCGTCGGCCCGCACGAAGTCGGTGCCCCGCGCGACGAGCTGGTCGACGTGCGCCGAGAAGCCGCGCACGTGCTCGCCGAGGAGCAGCGGCGTCGAGAGGAGCTCGGCGAGCCGCCGGTGCGAGTGGGCCGACACCCCGCCCTCCTGGTACGGGTCCTCGTACCAGAAGTAGCCGGCCTCGTCGCACGCCCGCCCCACCCGCAGCGCGTCCGCGAAGGTGGGGTAGCTGCACGACGGGTCGAGCATCAGGGCCATGCCCTCCCCCACGGCGGCGCGCACCCCGAGGACGGTGGCGATCTCGCGCCGGACGTCCCCGCCGGCCCACCCGTGGACCTTGAAGCCCGGATAGCCGAGCTCGGCGCACTGGACGGCGAAGTCGGCGTAGTGGGCCGGCGTCGACAGCGAACCGGTCTCCGCGCCGTGCAGGGTCGACACGTAGGCGGGCAGGGTGGTGCGGTAGCCGCCGAGCAGCTGGGAGACGCTCACCCCGTAGGCCCGGCCGGCCAGGTCCCACAACGCGATGTCGATCGGGCCGATGCCGGTGCGGTCGTGCTTGCGCCACGCGTGGGCGAGGGTCGTCCAGATCCACTCGCGCTGGAAGGGGTCCTTGCCGACGAGCCATGCGCCGACCTGCTGGACGGCGACGGCCGCAAAGCCGTTGATGCCGCTGGACCACACGTGCCGGCCGACGGCGGCGTCGGACTCGATGGTGAGCACCCAGCCGGTGCCCGGGCTCTCGCTCGCCGGGTCGCCGGCGACCGGCAGGAAGCGGTCGAGGGCCCGGCCGCGCCTGGTCCAGCGCAGCTCCTGGAGCCGCACCCGGCTGATCGTGCTCATCTGCTCACCCTGGTGCCCGGGTGGCCGGTGCCGCACCCCGCAGGTCACGAGGTGGAAGGGCGCTGTGCGTCGGGCGCCGGCCGGCCGCACACTTGCCGCTACGACGCGCCCGGAGGCCCTGCATGGACGAGCACCAGAACCTCGCTGCGGCTGCGCACCCGGGCAGCCCGGGGCCGATCGACCTCGGCGGGGTCGTCGTCGAGCGGGTGGTCGAGCAGCAGCTGCTGGTGTTCGACGCGCAGTACTTCTTCCCGGACCTGAGCGACGACCTGCTCGACGACGTCCGGCCGGCGGCGCTGGCCGAGGGGTCGCTGGACCGCTCCGGGGAGCTGGTGCTCGCCGTGCAGTCCTACGTCGTGCGCACGCCGCGGCTCACCGTCCTGGTCGACACCTGCGTCGGCAACTCCCGCCCGTACCCGCGCGTCCCGCCGTGGGACCAGCTGCAGCTGACCAGCTACGCGGGCGGGCTGGCCCGGCTGGGGCTGACGCCCGCCGACGTGGACGTCGTCGTCAACACCCACCTGCACGGCGACCACGTCGGCTGGAACACCACGCTGGTCGACGGGCGCTGGGTGCCGACGTTCCCGAACGCCCGGTACCTGTTCGTCCGGGAGGAGCTCGAGCACTGGCAGGCCGTGCACGCCGCCACTCCCAGCCCCGTCGTCGCCGACAGCGTCCTGCCCGTGCTGGCCGGCGGGCAGGCGGAGGTGGTGCGGTCCGACCACCAGGTCGACGACGGCGTCCGGCTGGTGCACACCCCGGGGCACACCCCCGGGCACGTGGTCGTCCGGGTCGACGGGGCCCGGCGCGGCGCGGTGGTCACCGGGGACCTGGTGCACTCCCCGATCCAGCTGCGCCACCCCGACCTGAGGATGCTGCTCGACAGCGACCCGGAGGAGTCGGCCGCCAGCCGCCGCCGGGTGCTGGAGGAGGTGCGGCGGGAACAGCTGCTGCTGTGCACCGGGCACTTCCCGCTGCCCTCGACGGGCACCCTGGACGCCCACGCCGACGGCTTCGCGTGGGTCCCCGCGTGAGCCCCGCCGTCCCCGGGCCTGGACCTGTGCTTGACATGCGCACCCGACCGGGAGCAGCGTCCCTGCGATGAAGCGGATGGCGGCTCTGCTGCTGCGCAGCGGGTCCGGTGACCGCGCCGAGCTGGGCACCGCGCTCGAGGCGGAGGCCGGGCGGGTGTGGGAGCTGCTGTCCGGGCGGCCAGGTGCGCGGGTGCGTGTGCTGGAGATGATCGACGGCGCGGTGGACGGGACCTCGCACGCGCTGTCGATGGGCGGGCGACCGTTCGACGCGGAGATCGAGGCCGGCTGGGACGACGCGCCCCTCGCCGAGCTGGTCGACGTCTTCGCGGGGCTGGCCGGGCGGCTGGGCGACCGGCTGGACGCGGCCGACTCCTACGCCCAGGTCGGGACGGTCTACCCGTTCACGCCGCGGGAGACCGACGTGGTCACCCTCGTGGTGATCAGCCGCCCGCTCACGATGAGCTGGGACGCGCACCACCGGCACTGGCTCGACGAGCACGGCTGGGTCGTCAAGCCCGGCGCGGACGCGCGCGGCAGCGGCTACCGGCAGTTCCACGCGGACCCGAAGGCGAGCTCCTTCGCCGCCCGGAGCGCGGGCCTGGGCCGCCACGAGTACGAGGGCTTCGCCGCGGCGTACTTCGACGACATGGAGGCGTACCGGGCGGTGATGGTGGGCGCCAACCCGAAGGTGCTGGAGGACGAGGCGCGGTTCATCGACATGACCGACTCCGCGCCCGGGGTCTACCGGATCACCACGGTGCACGAGGACTGACGGCCGTCCCGCCGCGCGCGCCTACTCGCCGAGCGAGCGGGCGGCCTCGGCGATGTCGCTGGCGGTGAGCGTCGAGACGTCGGCCCTCCCGAGGTCGTCGATGCTCCGGCTGCCGTCGCGGGTCAGCCGGAGTGCCTGGCGGTTGAGCGCCTGCTCGAACAGGGTGCGGGCGAAGCGCGCGTTCCCGGACTCCTGGTCCGACGTCAGGCCACCGAGGGTCCGGCGGAGCGTGACCTCGGCGCCGGGCTCCAGCACGTACTCGTGCTGGGCGACCACGGCGTTGAAGATCGCCTGCAGCTCGTCGGTCGAGTAGTCGGGGAAGTCGATCTCCCGGGCGAAGCGCGAGCGGAGGCCCGGGTTGGAGGCCAGGAACGCCTCCATCAGCGCCGGGTAGCCGGCCACGATGACGACCAGCCGGTGGCGGTGGTCCTCCATCCGCTTGAGCAGGACCTCGATCGCCTCGGGCCCGAAGTCCGCCCGGCCGTCGGTCTCCGGGGACAGCGAGTAGGCCTCGTCGATGAACAGGACGCCGTCCAGCGCCTTGCGGACGACGCGGTCGGTCTTGATCGCCGTGGCACCGACGTACTGCCCGACCAGCGCGGCCCGGTCGACCTCCACCAGGTGGCCCTTCTGCAGCAGCCCGACCGCCCGGTACATCTCGGCCAGGAGCCGGGCGACCGTCGTCTTGCCCGTGCCCGGGTTCCCCAGGAAGACCAGGTGCTGGGACGTCGCCGCCTCCGGCAGGCCGTGCGCCTTGCGCCGTGCCTGCACCTGCAGGAAGGCGACGAGCGCCTGCACCTGCTCCTTGACCTCCGTCAGGCCGATGAGCCCGTCGAGCTCCGCCTGGATCACCTCGAGCGGCCGGGCAGGCCCCGGGCGGCCACCGAAGAGGTCGTCCATCAGGTCGTCGACGCCGCGCAGACCGGGACGTGGCAGCTGGCCGCCCAGGCGACCCATGGTCTCCCGGAGATCCTCCAGCGGCTTCCGGTTGGACGGCATCTCCCGAGCGTAGGCGCGGGGACGACGTAGGGACCTGCTGAGCTGCGGGCGGGACGGAAGACGACTCCCCCAGCGAGTGGTCGGGCCGTCACCGGCCGATCGACGACCGCCAGGCTCTGGCTCGGCCCAGGGTCGCAGCGATGACGTCGGACTTGGCGTCGGCGTAGTCGTTCATGTCAGCCCACTGCCGGGTGGCCAGCTCGCGCTTGGTCGCGGCGTAGCGGGCCCGGTCCTCGGCTGACTGCCGCAGCCAGTCGCGCAGGTCGAGGTAGTCGGTCACCGCCTGGGCGTCCGGCTCGTAGACGTGGATGTGCACGTCGTGCTCGGGGGTGCGGAACATGCGGTGGCCGGGTTCGCGGACCCGCTGCGGGAACCCGGCCGCTTCGAGGGCGGGCGCGTAGGCCGACTCGTCGTCCACGTCAGGAACGGTCACGAGGATGTCGACGATGGGCTTGGCCGCCAGACCGGGGACGGCGGTGCTGCCGATGTGCTCGATGGTGACAGCGCGGGTGCCCAGCGCATCGTGGATGCGGTCACGTGCCGCTTGAAAGCGGGCCGGCCACTCCGGGTCGTGGTCCCGGACGACGATCGTCACCGGCTCGCGGCCGCCGATCAGGACCGACTGCAGGTAGGCGTCCCGATCCGCAGCTGCGTCCACCCGGCGACGCTACCGCCGGCCACTGCCTCGCTGAAGAGGCCCGCCCCACCCGGACCGAGCCCTTGGCACTCCAGGTGACCGCGTCCCTTGCTCGACTGCGAAACGCGGATGACGGCGTCCCAGTGCGGCGCTACCTCTCCGACGGCGCTCTCAGGTGAAGTAGGCGCGCCCTCGGCGGGAGCCGCGCAGGACGTCAGGTCCGGGACGCCAACCAGAAGCCTGAGAGCGCCCCATCCGCCGCTCGACCAGCCGTGATCCGCGGCCGACGCGCGCTCGGCCCGGACACACGAAAGCCCCTGACCTGCGTCTCCGCTGGTCAGGGGCTCTGAAGAGCTCCCCCGATTGGACTCGAACCAATAACCCTGCGATTAACAGTCGCATGCTCTGCCAATTGAGCTACGGGGGAACGACGGGCTTGCCCGCGCGCCTCGAAAGACTACCGCACGGGGTCCGGGCACCCCCGCAGGGGGCCTCTCGGCAGGTCCCGCGCGTCGCGGGCCGGTAGCGTGATCATCGCCCGTCTCGCACCCGTCCCCGGAGGTTCCCCGTGGCCAAGCTGTCCTTCCTCGCCGGCTTCGGTGCCGGCTACGTCCTGGGTGCCAAGGCCGGCAAGGAGCGCTACGAGCAGATCCGCCGCGCCTACAACCACGCCAAGGACGACCCGCGCCTGCAGAGCGCCGCCGGCATGGTCCAGGCTCGCGCCGACGCCGCGGTGAGCTCGGTCAAGACCCGGCTGGGCAACGACACCGGCGCGCACTGACCCCTCAGCGGGTCGGGTCGTCGGCGGCCACCGCCGCGGCCAGCCGCTCGCGGGCGACCTCCCGGGCCACCGGGTCGTCGCGCGCCGCGTCGTCGTCGAACACCACGGTCCACTCGCGCCCGGCCTGACCGGGCACCCGCCGCGCCACCAGCAGCACCCCTCCCCCACCGGGCAGCGGGTGCCGCCGGCTGGTGACCACGGTGCGGTCGACCCGGTCGCGCACCGCCCGCGGCAGCTCCCCCGCCCCGCGCAGCACGTACCGCACCACCGGCTGGCGCGCCTGCACGCCGGGCTCCACCTCGGCCAGCGGGACGACGGTGAACGTGCCGCCCTCGCCCGCCGCGGCCCACCGCGCCGTCCCGACCAGGTGCCAGGGCAGCAGCGCGCCGCCCATCTCGCGCAATCCGCGCGAGGTGGCCACCAGCCAGCCGCCAGCCACCAGCTCGCCCCAGGCCAGCACCCGCTCGTCCGGGTCGTCCGCCAGCGCCGCGCGCACGGGCTCCGGCGGCCGGGCGAACCGGTCCCGGACCCGCGCGCGCAGGCTCACAGCCCGCCCGCCGCCCGCTTGCGCAGCGACTGCGCCAGCTGCTCGAGCTCCATCAGCTTTCCGAACAGCTTCATGTACCCGTCGGAGTCC
The DNA here is from genome assembly GCF_040659695.1 of Modestobacter sp. NPDC049651. NCBI lineage: Bacteria > Bacillati > Actinomycetota > Actinomycetes > Geodermatophilales > Geodermatophilaceae > Modestobacter > Modestobacter sp. NPDC049651. The sequence goes on along the minus strand of NZ_JBFAOG010000006.1, from coordinate 127,072 downwards.
TCGACCGGGTTCATCCGCTGCAACCGGCCCTTGATCGGCACCAGCTGCCGCTCGGCGACCATCAGCTTCAGCCGGGCCATCAGCGCGTTCACGTAGCCCGCGTCGTTCTCGCCCACCGACCGCAGCGGCTCGACCGCCAGCGCGGTCAGCATCGCCCGCGCGGTGTCCCGGTCGCAGTGCTCCGCGACCTGCTCCACCCACGCCGCGCCGGACACGGTGGCGCCCGCCGCTCCCCCGGCCTGCCCGACCGCCGCGGCCACCGCCGCGTAGTCCTCGTTGGTGAACTCCGTCGACGGGACCGAGTCGAACTCCGGGCCGGCGAGCTCCGGGCACTGCAGCGCTGCCTTCACCGCCTCCCGCTCGACCTCGGCGGCGATGTCGTCGGCGCTCTTGCGGGGGTTGCGGGGCCGTGGCTGCTGCGCCGTCCCCCCGGCGTCGGTGGCCCGGCGCACCCGGGCGACGACCTCCGACTCGTCCGGCAGACCGAGCAGCCCGGCGAGCCGGCGGGCGTACGCCGGGCGCAGCGCGTGGTCCTTGATCTGCGCGATCAGCGGCGCGGTCTTGTCCAGCGCCGCGACGCGGCCCTCGACGGTGTCCAGGTCGTAGTCGGCCAGGTGCGTCCGCAGCACGAACTCGATCAGCGGGGTGCGCCGGGCGACCAGGTCGCGGACGGCGGCGTCCCCCTGCTCCTGGCGCAGCTCGCAGGGGTCGCGGCCGTCGGGCTCGACGGCGACGAACGTCTGCGCGACGAACCGCTGGTCTTCCTTGAACGTCTTCATCGCCGCCGCCTGGCCCGCGGCGTCGCCGTCGAAGGTGTAGACGACCTCCCCGCGGAACTCGTCCTGGTCCATCAGCAGCCGGCGCAGCACGCCGATGTGCTCGGCGCCGAACGCGGTGCCGCAGGACGCGACGGCGGTGGTGACGCCGGCGACGTGGCAGGCCATGACGTCGGTGTAGCCCTCGACGACGACCGCCTGGTGCTTGCGGGCGATGTCGCGCTTGGCCCGCTCGACGCCGTAGAGGACGGTGCTCTTCTTGTACAGCGGCGTCTCGGGGGTGTTCAGGTACTTCGGGCCCGGGTCGTCGTCCATCAGCTTGCGGGCGCCGAAACCGATCACGTCGCCGGACAGGTCGCGGATCGGCCAGATCAGCCGGCGGTGGAACCGGTCGATCAGCGTGCCGCGGGAGGACTCCTTGGCCAGCCCGCCGGTGACCAGCTCCTCCTGCGTGTAGCCCAGCCCGCGCAGGTGCCGGGTGAGGGTGTCCCAGCCGCCGGGCGCGTAGCCGCAGCTGAAGTCGACGGCGACCTGCTTGTCGAAGCCGCGCTCGGCGAGGAACTGCCGCGCCGGGCCGGCCTCGGGGCTCATCAGCTGCTCTGCGTAGAACTGCGCGGCCGCGGTGTTCGCCGCGACCAGCCGGGCCCGCTGGCCGGCGTGCGCGCGGTCGGGGCCGGCGGTGCGGCGGCCGTCGTCGTCCTCGTACTGCAGCTGGACGCCGGTGCGCCCGGCCAGCAGCTCGACCGCCTCGGCGAACGACAGGTGGTCGATCTTCTGGATGAAGGCGATGACGTCGCCGCCTTCCCCACAACCGAAACAATGAAAGAGGTTTCTCGACGGCGTGACGTGGAAGCTCGGCGACTTCTCGTCGTGGAACGGGCACAGCCCTTTCAGGCTCCCGCCGCCGGCCCGCTTCAGCTGCAGGTGCTCCCCGACGATGTCCTCGATCTTCGCGCGCTCACGGACCGTCGCGATGTCCGCGGCCCGGATGCGTCCCCGCCCGGCCATCTCTCTCGTCTTCCCCTCAGCCGATCCCCGGGGCGCCGGCGACGCTCTCACCGGTCACCCGGTAGAGCAGGTACGCCGCGGTCTCCCGCAGGATGTAGCGGAACTGCGTGGTGCGGGTCTGCACCGCCGGCCCCTGACGGGTCGGCGAGCTGCTCGCGTCGATGCCGGCGTCGGCGGCCATCCGCTCCGCACGCATCGCGTGCCACGGGTCGGTCACCAGCACCGCGGTGTGCCAGCCCCGGTCGTCGAAGACCCCGGCGACGTCGCGCATGCTCTCCAGCGTGTCGACACCGTGCGGCACGGCGAGCAGCGCGTCGTCCGGCACGCCCTCCTTGGCCAGGTAGTCGCGCCCGGCCTCGGCCTCGGTGAACGCGTCACCGCTCTTCTTGCCGCCGACGGTCACGACCACCGGCGCCACGCCGTCCCGGTAGAGCGCCAGCGCGTGCTCGAGCCGGGCCTCGAAGATCGACGACGGGACGCCGTTGTACTGCGCCGACCCGAGGACGACGATCGCGTCGCTGCTGGGCCGGGCGTCCTGCCGGGCGGTCCACCAGATGGCCAGCGCGGTCGAGACGACCAGCAGGACGGCGGCCATGACCGCTGCCCCGACGACCCGACCGACCCATGCCACCCGTCATGGGTACCACGCGGGGACGACGGCGGTGCGGCCCCTGTGGAGGGTGTGCCGGCGGGCTCAGTTGCCAGGACCGCAGACCTTGCCGCCGCCCTCGGGGACCACCAGCAGCCGGGTGGTGTCGCCACCGCCGGCGCCGTCCCAGCGGACGTCGACCAGCCGCCGGGAGTCCTCGCCCGACTGCCGGGAGCCGGTGACCTCCGGGGTGCCCGCGTGGCCGTACTCGTCGGGCAGCTCGGCGGGCGTCAGCCGGGCGCGCTCGTCGTCGCAGAGCAGCGCGTAGGCGGTCTCGGTGTCGTCGGCGGCGAGCGCCTTGCTGAACACCGAGGCGGTCTCCTCGGCCTGGTCGGCCGACGAGCCGTGCACCAGCCACATCGCGCCGACCGCCAGCAGCGCGGCGGCCACCGTGGCGGCGAGGATGACCAGGATCAGCCCGTTGCGCTGCCGGGGCTCACCCGTGTGCAGCGGCGCCGGGCCGTCGTCGTAGAGGTACGGGCCGTTCGTCATCCGCCACCCACCAGCAGCTCGGCGCCAGCAGGCGGGCGCGGGTCGTCACGGTCGTCGAGCCAGCCCTCGGGCAGGGACACCGGCCGCGGTGGGGTGGTGCGTCCCCGCGGCTCGCCCAGCACGGCCGTCGGGTAGGGCTGGTCGGGGATGCCGGCCAGCAGCTCGGCCAGCTCGTCGAGCGAGCTCACCATGGCCAGCGCGCGGCGGGTGTCCGAGCCCACGGAGAAGCCCTTGAGGTACCACGCGACGTGCTTGCGGAAGTCGGAGCAGCCCCAGGTCTCGCCGTGGTCGGCGGCCAGCAGCGTGGCGTGCCGGTGCATGATCGCGGCGACCTGCCGGAAGTCGGGAAGCGTGCGCTGCGACCGACCGGCGAACGCGGCGGCGAGGTCGCCGAACAGCCACGGCCGACCGAGGCAGCCGCGCCCGACGACGACGCCCGCGGCGCCGGTCTCGGCGACCATGCGCAGCGCGTCGTCCGCCTCCCACAGGTCGCCGTTGCCGAGCACCGGGATGTCGACGGCCTCGACCAGCCGGGCGATCGGGGCCCAGTCGGCGGTGCCGCTGTAGAGCTGGTCGGCGGTGCGGCCGTGCAGGGTGATCGCCGCGGCGCCCTCGTCCTGCGCGATCGCGCCGGCCTCGAGGTAGGTGACGTGGTCGGCGTCGATGCCGATGCGGGTCTTCACCGTCACCGGCACGTCCTTGGCCGCAGCGACCGCGGCGCGCACGATGTTGCCGAACAGCACCCGGCGCCACGGCAGCGCGGAGCCGCCGCCCTTGCGGGTCACCTTGGGCACCGGGCAGCCGAAGTTGAGGTCGATGTGCGCCGGGCGGGTGCCGGCGACGTGCTCGTCGACCAGCATCTCCACCGCGCGGCCGACGGTGGCCGGGTCGACGCCGTAGAGCTGCACGCTGAACGCGTCGGCCTCGCCGGGGGCGGCCTTGACCATCTGCAGCGTCTTCTCGTTGCGCTCCACCAGCGCGCGCGTGGTGATCATCTCGCAGACGTAGAGGCCCGCGCCGAACTCCCGGCACAGCGTGCGGAAGGCCGGGTTGGTGATGCCGGCCATCGGCGCGAGCACCACCGCCGGGTCGACGGTCAGCGACCCCAGCTGCAGCGCCGGCAGCGCCTTCGGCCGCTCGAGGGTGCTGGTCACGCCGTCCAGAGTAGGTGGCTCCGCTGTGTGACCCCGCTCCCGCCGACAGGGTCGCCCGCGCGCCGTCGTCCCGCCCGGGTCAACCCTCCCGCCGTCCGGCTCAACCCGGGCGACCTGACGTTGAGCGGTGCCGTGCCGCGGCTCAAGCTCAGGTGGACCGGGTCAACCCGGCCGGCTGTCGGCCTTACTCGATCGGCGCCGCGGCGCGCTCGCCGCCGTCCCCCATCGGCCCGGCCGTCCACACGCTCCCCGAGGACTGCCAACTCGCGGCCGCCGACCCGCACCCTGACCCGGTGACCACCGCTGCCGCCGTCCCCCTGTCGGTGGCCGAGCCCGGCCGCCGCCGGCTCGGCATCTTCACCACCGCCGACCTGGCCGGACGTGGCGTCGGCGAGAGCGAGATCCGGGCAGCCGTGCGTGCGGGCACCTGGGTCCGGCTGCGCACCGGCGTGTTCATCTCCCGCGCCGACCTGGCGGAGGTCGAACGCACCGAGCGCCGTCCCGGGCTGGACGCGCTCGCCGTGCTCACCGGGCTGGCCCGCCCCACCGCCGTGCTGAGCGGTGCGACCGCGGCCTGGGTGTGGGGGCTGCCGCGACCCCGGAACGACCCACCCACCGTCCAGCTGACCGACCCGCACCGCTGGCGGCGCGGGCAGGGCTGGCGGATGACGCGTGCCGAACTCCCCGATGCCGAGCTCACGGCCCGCGGCGCCTACTCCCTGACCACGGCGGCACGCACCGTGGTCGACCTCGCCCGGTCCTGGCCCGAGGTCCACGCGGTCGCCGCCGTCGACGCGGCGCTGCTTCGCGGGCTGACCACCGTCGCGGAACTGGCGCGCGTCCTCGACCGGCAGCGGTACGTCCCCGGCGTTCCGCGCTCAGTACGCGCCGTCGAGCTCGCCGACGGTCGGGCCGAGTCGTGGTTGGAGACGTCGGGACGGTTGACCTTCGCGGCGATGGGGCTGCCGCCGTTCGTGCCACAGGTCGAGTTGCGGGTCGGCGGCCAACTGTTGAAGGTCGCCGACGGCTGGTATCCGGACGCCGCCCTGGCGATCGAGTTCGACGGGCAGGTCAAGTACCGGCGGCCCGCCTTCCGGCGCACCCCGGAGGAGGAACTCTGGCACGAGAAGCGCACCGAGGAGCTGCTGGTCTCGCTCGGCGTGAGGTTCATCCGGGTCGCCAACGCGGACCTGACCCGCGGTCGTGACCGGCTGGACCAGCTGGTCCAGCGATCACTGCTGGTCCGTGGGCCGGTCGTCCGGGAGTTCACCGAGGTGCCCAGACCGATCGGTCGGCTGCGGGACCAGCCCGGCGGGGACGACGGCTGGCTGGTCCGCTTCGACGACGTCGTCGGCGCGGGTTGACCCGGAGCCCGGTCGGGTCAACCCGGTCGGCCTGACGTCGAGCCGGGTCACGGCACGGCTCAACGTCAGGTCAGCCGGGTTGAGCCGGACGACGGCAGGGTTGAGCCGCTCGGACGACGGGGCGGGCGGGCGGGACGTCAGCCCAGCAGCCAGCCGTGCTCCTCGGCGAGGTGCACGGCCTCCGCGCGGGTGCGGGCGCCGGTCTTGCCGATCGCCGCGGACAGGTGGTTGCGCACCGTCCCCTCGGCCAGGTGCAGCTCCCGGGCCAGGTCCGCGACCGTGCCGCCGCCGCGGGCCGCACGCAGCACCTCGGCCTCCCGCGCCGACAGCGGGCTGGCCCCGGCGACCAGGCTCTCCTCGGCCAGCGTCGGGTCGACCGCGCGCAGGCCGGCGTGCACCTTCCGGACGGCGTCGGCGAGCTGCCGGGCCGGGGTGTCCTTCACGACGAACCCGCTCGCCCCCGCTTCCAGCGCCCGCCGCAGGTACCCCGGCCGGCCGAACGTCGTCACGATCAGCACCCGGCACGAGGGGAGCCCCGCCCGCAGCGCCGCGGTCGCCGCGATGCCGTCCAGGCCCGGCATCTGGACGTCGAGCAGAGCCACGTCCGCGTCGTGCCGGACCGCGGCGTCGACCACCTCGTCGCCGCGGCCCACCTCCGCGACCACGGTGAGGTCCGGCTCGAGGTCCAGCAGCGCGGCCAGCGCCCCCCGGACCAGCGCCTGGTCGTCGGCCAGCAGCAACCGGATCACGCGGTCACCACGCGCAGCGAGAACCCGCCCTCGGGCGCCGTCCCCACCTCGAGCCGGCCACCGGCGGCGGTGACCCGGGCGCACAGCCCGGCCAGTCCCGACCCGCCGCTGCCCGACCCGCCCGGCCCCCGGCCGTCGTCGCGCACCTCCACGCTCGTCGGCGTCAGCGTCACCCCGCACCACCGGGCACCGGAGTGCCGGACGACGTTGGTCACGCCCTCCCGCACCACCCAGGCGAACAGCTCCCGCCACTCGGCGGGCACCTCCTCGGCGGCCACCGGCAGGTCCGCGGTGATGCCGGCCGACTCCAGCGCCCGCCGGGCCGTGGACAGCTCCCCCGGCAGCGACACCTGCCGGGTGCCCGCCGCGGTCGCCCGCACGTCGGCCAGCGCGGCCCGGGCGAGCTGCTCGACCTCGGTGACCTCGGCGCGCACCCGGTCCAGCCGGGGGTCCGGGTCGAGGCCCTCCAGCAGCCGGCCGGCCAGCTCGGTCTTCACGGTGATGACGGTCAGCGAGTGGCCGAGGACGTCGTGCACGTCCCGCGCCAGCCGGGCCCGCTCCCGGGTGACGGCGAGGTCGACCAGCTGGGCCCGGGCGTGGGCCAGCTCGATGTTGCGCTTGAGCACCTGCCCGACCCCGTAGGCGGCGAAGCTGGCGAGCAGCAGCTGCGGGATGAAGTCGCCGAGCGGCTTCCACCCCGGGACGACGAGCGGCAGCACGACCGCCGCGGCGGTGAGGCCGCCGACCACCACCAGCACCTGCCGGCCCGGCAGCGTCATCGCCGCGGTGACCCCCACGTAGACGGCGCCGGCGACGACGTCCTCCCCCGCGCCAGGTGCGGCGATGACCAGCAGCAGCACCATCACGCCGAGCATCGCCCAGACCGGCCCGGCGTGGAGTTGCCCGGTCCGGATGCGGTGCACCCGCATCCAGGCGAAGTAGGCGGCGAACCCGACGGCGAAGACCAGGAGCGCGACGACGGCCACGACCCCGGCGACGGTGTCCCGGTCGCGCCAGCCGGCCCGGATCGGGACGGCCAGGTAGACGAGCCAGACGGCGGCCCACAGCCAGCCGACCCTCGACGTGCCGAGCGGGCGCGCGTCGTCCCCACCGACCCAGCGACGGGGCAGCGGGGACGACGGCGCCGCGGTGCGCGGTGCAGCAGTCACGGGGAGCAGTGTGACCCGCTCACACGCGGGCGGTGTCGCGGCGGAACCGCCAGATGGCGCCCGCGGCGAACAGCGCCGTCCAGACCACGACGTTGAGCACCGCCCCCAGGTCGACGCCGTCGTCGACCAGCGCGGCCCGGGCGAGCACCCCCACGCCGTACGCGGGTGTGTAGGAGGCGAGGTCCTGCAGGGTCTGCGACAGCGTCGACAGCGGGACGAAGATGCCGCCCATCAGCGCGAGCAGCGCCAGCGCCGGGCCGAGCAGCTGCATCACGTTCTCCGACGGCACCAGGTAGCCGATGAACAGCCCGAACGCGGCGAAGACGACGGCGCACAGCCACGCCACCACGCCGCTGACCACCCACGCCCAGGTGGGCAGCTGCACCGCGCCGCTGACCGCGCCGACCGCGAACACGATCGCCACCGAGATGGCGCCCATGACCATCGCGGTGGCCACCTTCGTCGCCATGTACGCCAGCGGGTTCAGAGGGGTGAGCCGCAGCTGCCGGGACCAGCCGAGCGCCCGCTCGACCGCGACCGAGGCGCCGGCGGCGGTGTTGGCGATCATCGATCCGTACACGGCGAAGCTGATCATCAGGTACGCCGAGACGTTGCCGCGGCCGGCGGTGTCGTGCTGGTAGGCGTCGCTGAGCCCGCCGAACAGCAGGAAGAACAGCGGCGGCATGAGCAGGGTGAACACCAGCGTGCGGCGGTTGCGCAGCATCCGGCGGATCTCCAGCCGGAGGAAGGTGGCCGAGAACCCGCCCAGCGGCGGGACGCGGCGGTCGAGGGCGGTGGTCACCGGCTCGCTCCGTTCTGGGTGAGGGCGAGGAACGCGTCCTCGAGCCCGCGGGAGGTGATCTGCAGGTCGCGTGCGGGGGTGGCGGTGAGCAGGTGGCGGGCCAGGCCGTCGGAGTCGCGGGTGCGCACCAGCACGGTGTCGCCGCGCTGCTCGACGTCCTCGACGCCCTCGACCTGGTAGAGCGCGGCCGCCTGGGCGGGGGTGGCGTCGATCCAGGTGGCGGTGACCAGCCGGCCCGCCGACAGCGCCTTGATCTCCGCGGCGGTGCCGTCGGCGACCACCCGGCCGCCGCTGACCAGCACGATGCGGTCGGCGTAGGCGTCGGCCTCCTCCAGGTAGTGCGTGGCGAAGACGACGGTGCGGCCGGCCTCGGCGTCCGCCCGGATGGCGCTCCAGAACTCGCGGCGGCCCTCGACGTCCATGCCGGTGGTCGGCTCGTCGAGGATCAGCAGCTCGGGCTCGGGCAGCAGCGCCATCGCGAACCGCAGCCGCTGCTGCTGGCCGCCGGAGCACTTGGCCACCCGGCGGCCGGCGATGTCGGTGAGCCCGGCCCGGTCGAGCACCTCGGCGACCGGGCGGGTGTGCGCGAACAGCGCGGCGGTGAGCTCGACGGTCTCGCCGACGGTGAGGTCCTTGAGCAGCCCGCCGGACTGCATCACGGCGGTGACCAGCCCCTGGGCGACGGCGGTGCGGGGCGGCAGGCCGAACACCTCGACCGTGCCGGCGTCCGGGCGGGACAACCCGAGCACCATGTCGATGGTCGAGGTCTTGCCCGCGCCGTTCGGGCCGAGGAAGGCGACGATCTCGCCGGGCTGCACGGTGAGGTCCAGGCCGTCGACCGCGGTGACCGCGCCGAACCGCTTGGTCAGCCCGTGCAGCGCCACGGCCGGCGGGGCCGTGCGCACCGGGGGCGCCCCGCTGGGGGCGTGCTGCGTCTGCGTCATGCCGGTGAGCCTGGCGGGACGCCGTCCGGTGTTCCTCGGCCGAGCATCACGACCGCACCATGACATCGGTCATGGCGCTGGACGCCCCGGCGGGGGCGCGACCGGCCCTGCGCGGAACGGGTGCTCTGCCCGCCCTGGGCGGGCAGAGCACCACTGGTCCCCGGAGCATGGTGCTCTGCTGCCTGACAGGCAGCGGAGCCCCAGCGAGCCGAGACGAACTCAGCAGCCGGGGAGGCGGGCGCCGAGGTAGGAGACGACCTGGTCCAGCGCGACCCGCTCCTGGGTCATCGCGTCGCGCTCGCGGATGGTCACCGCGTCGTCCTCGAGGGTGTCGAAGTCGACGGTGATGCAGAACGGGGTGCCGACCTCGTCCTGCCGGCGGTACCGGCGGCCGATGGCGCCGGCGTCGTCGAAGTCGACGTTCCAGTTCTTCCGCAGCTCAGCGGCGAGGTCACGGGCCTTGGGCGAGAGGTCGGCGTTGCGCGACAGCGGCAGGACGGCGGCCTTCACCGGTGCCAGCCGCGGGTCGAGCTTGAGCACCGTGCGGGTGTCGACGCCGCCCTTGGCGTTGGGCGCCTCGTCCTCGGTGTACGCGTCGACGAGGAAGGCCATGAGCGAGCGGGTCAGCCCGGCGGCCGGCTCGATGACGTACGGCGTCCAGCGCTCACCGGAGGCCTGGTCGAAGTACGACAGGTCGGTGCCGGAGTGCTCGCTGTGCGTCTTCAGGTCGAAGTCGGTGCGGTTGGCGATGCCCTCGAGCTCGCCCCACTCCGAGCCCTGGAAGCCGAACCGGTACTCGATGTCGACGGTGCGCGTCGAGTAGTGGGAGAGCTTCTCCTTGGGGTGCTCGTAGTGCCGCAGGTTCGCCGGGTCGATGCCCAGGTCGGTGTACCAGCGGGTGCGCTCGTCGATCCAGTACTGGTGCCACTCGGCGTCCGTGCCGGGCTGGACGAAGAACTCCATCTCCATCTGCTCGAACTCGCGGGTGCGGAAGATGAAGTTGCCGGGGGTGATCTCGTTGCGGAAGGACTTGCCGATCTGGCCGATGCCGAACGGCGGCTTCTTCCGCGAGGCGCCCATGACGTTGGCGAAGCTCACGAAGATGCCCTGCGCGGTCTCCGGGCGCAGGTAGTGCAGCCCCGACTCGTCCTCGACCGGGCCGAGGTAGGTCTTGAGCATCATGTTGAAGTCGCGCGGCTCGGTCCACGAGCCGGTGACGCCGCAGTTCGGGCAGGTGATGTCGAGCAGGCCGCGCTCGGGCGCCCGGCCCTTCTTCTCCTCGTACGCCTCTTCCAGGTGGTCGGCGCGGAACCGCTTGTGGCAGTTCTGGCACTCGGTCAGCGGGTCGGTGAAGACACCGACGTGACCGGAGGCGACCCACACCTGGCGGGGCAGGATGACCGAGGAGTCGAGGCCGACGACGTCGTCACGGCCCTGGACGACGGTGCGCCACCACTGCTTCTTGATGTTCTCCTTGAGCTCGACGCCCAGGGGTCCGTAGTCCCACGCGGAGCGGGTACCGCCGTAGATCTCACCCGACGGGAAGACGATGCCCCGGCGCTTGCAGAGGTTGACCACCTTGTCCAGGCGGGCCGGGTCGGCGGTACGGGCGGGGGCAGGGGTGTCGCTGGGCACGGAGGGCTCCATCCGGCTGGCGGTCGGCGGGTGTACCCCTCAACGCTAGACGGCGGGTTCCACCGGCCGTCAGGCGCTGCCGAACCGCCGCTGCCGCGAGGCGAACTCCTCGCACGCCTGCCACAGGTGGCGGCGGTCGAAGTCGGGCCACAGCGTGTCCAGGAAGACGAACTCCGCGTACGCGGACTGCCACAGCAGGAAGTTGCTGGTGCGGTTCTCCCCCGAGCTGCGCACGAACAGGTCGACGTCGGGCATGTCCGGCTCGTCGAGGAACCGGGCGATCGTCTTCTCGTCGACCTTGTCCGGGTTCAGCCGCCCGGCGGCCACCTCGCGCGCGATCGCGGCGGCCGCGTCGGCGATCTCCGCGCGCCCGCCGTAGTTCACGCACATCGTCAGCGTGAGGACGTCGTTGTCCCGGGTCAGCTCCTCGGCGACCTCGAGCTCCTTGATCACCGACCGCCACAGCTTCGGACGACGACCGGCCCAGCGCACCCGCACCCCGAGCTCGTGCATCTCGTCGCGGCGGCGGCGGATGACGTCGCGGTTGAAGCCCATGAGGAAGCGGACCTCGTCCGGGCTGCGCCGCCAGTTCTCGGTGGAGAACGCGTAGGCGCTGATCGCCTTGACCCCGAGCTCGATCGCGCCCTCGACGCAGTCGAACAGCGAGTGCTCCCCGGCTTCGTGCCCGGCGGTGCGCGGCAGCCCGCGCTCCTTGGCCCAGCGGCCGTTGCCGTCCATCACGATCGCGACGTGGTGCGGCACCTTGTCGGCGGGGATGTCCGGCGGGGTCGCGCCCGACGGGTGCGGGTTCGGCTTCTTGACCTCGCGCTTCACCGGACCACCTCGGTGCGGTCGACCAGCGGCAGCGACCGCAGCCCGCGCTCCAGGTGCCACTGCAGCAGGGCGGCGACCAGGCCGCTGCCCTCCCGCCGGTCCTTGGCCTGGCTGGCCTCGGCCCGCTCCCAGTCGCCCGACAACAACGCCTCCAGCAGCTCGATCGTGACCCGGCTCGGCATCGCCGAGCCGGTGGGCCGGCAGTCCGGGCAGACGGTGCCACCGGCCGGCACGGAGAAGTGCCGGTGCGGGCCGACCTCGCCGCAGCGCGCGCAGTCGCCCAGCGCCGGCTCCCAGCCCGCCACCGACATCGCGCGCAGCAGGAACGCGTCGAGCACCAGCGGCGCCGGCTTCACACCCTCCGACAGCGTGCGCAGCGCACCGATGACCAGGAGGAACATCCGCAGCGAGGGTTCCTTCTCCTCCACGGTGAGCCGGTCGGCGGTCTCCAGCACCGCGGTGCCGGCGGTGTAGGCCCGGTAGTCACCGACGATCGCCGGGCCGTAGTTCCGCAGCGACTCCGCCTGGCTGACGATGTCCAGCGAGCGGCCGGTGTACAGCTGCAGGTCGACGTGGCTGAACGGCTCCAGCCGGGCACCGAACTTGCTCTTGGTGCGGCGCACGCCCTTGGCCACCGCACGCACCTTGCCGGTGCGGCGGGTGAGCACGGTGACGATGCGGTCGGCCTCGCCGAGCTTCTGGGTGCGCAGGACGACGCCCTCGTCGCGGTACAGCGACTGCGGGGTGCTGCTCATCGGCTCAGTAGCCCAACCGGTTGAGCTTCTTCGGGTCGTCCTGCCACTCGCCCAGCACCGTGACGTGCAGGTCGAGGTGCACCCGGGCGCCGAGCAGCTCCTCGAGCCCGACCCGGGCCTCGCTGCCGATCGCCTTGATCGTCACGCCGCCCTTGCCGAGCACGATCGGCTTCTGGCTGGGCCGCTCGATGTGCAGGGACGCGTGGATCACGACCAGCTCGCCGCCGGTCTTCGGGTCGGGGCGCCGTTCCATCTCCTCGACGGTGACCGCGAGGGAGTGCGGCACCTCCTGGCGCACCTTCTCCAGCGCCGCCTCGCGGATCAGCTCGGTGATCTGCCGCTCGGTGTCCTCGTCGGTGGTCTGGTCGTCGGGGTACATCTGCGGGCCCTCGGGCAGCAGCCCGACCAGCAGGTCCTCCAGCAGCTCGACCTGGTCGCCGGCCACCGCGCTGACCGGCACCACCTCGGCGGCCTCGACCAGCTGGCTGGCGGCGATCAGCTGCTCGGCCACCTGCTTCTTGCTCGCCGCGTCGGTCTTGGTCACCACCACCACGATCGGGGTGCTGACCTCGGCGAGCTGGCGGGCGATGTACGCGTCGCCGGCGCCCACCGGCTGGTCGGCCGGGATGCAGAAGACGATGACGTCGACCTCGGACAGCGTGTCGCGGACGACGTCGTTGAGCCGCCGACCGAGCAGGCTCTTGGGCTTGTGCAGCCCGGGGGTGTCGACCAGCACCAGCTGCCCGCCGGGGCGGTGGACGACGCCGCGGATGGCGTGCCGGGTGGTCTGTGGCCGGTTGCTGACGATGCCGACCTTCTCCCCCACCAGCGCGTTCGTCAGCGTGGTCTTGCCGGCGTTGGGCCGGCCGACCAGGCAGGCGAAGCCGCTGCGGTACGGCGGCTGTTCGGGGGCGTTCACGAGACCCAGTCTCCCATCCCCCACCGACGTTCCGCCGGTGCCCGACGCAACGACGTCCGGCCAGGTCAGGGCACGCCCGGTGGTCTGGCGGGCCGTCCGCCGAGCTGCCACCCTCGGTCCATGACGACCACTGAGTACATGCCGATGGTGCACGACTGCTCGGTGAGCAGCTGCTCCTACAACGCCGACTCCAACTGCCACGCCGGGGCGATCACCGTGGCCGGCGACCACGCCCACTGCGGCACCTTCGTCGAGATCTCGTTCCGCGCCGGCCTCGAGCGCACCGGCGTGGTCGGCGCCTGCCACCGCTCCGACTGCGTGCACAACGACCGGCTCGAGTGCACCGCCTCGCAGATCCAGGTGGGGTCGGCGGCCGACGCGGCCGACTGCCTGACCTACTCCGCCCGCTGACCTCGGGCGGCGGCCGCTCAGGAGGCCAGCCGCTCCAGCTGGGTGGGATCCGGCACCGGCTCGAACGCCCACGTGCCGGTGCGCAGCGCGCCGTCGGCGACGGCCAGCGCGGCCACCGGGTCGTCGTCGTCCACGAGCACGGCCCGCCCCGAGGACGCCACCGCGGACAGCGCGGTGAGCACCGTGCGGCGGTCGCCCGCGGCCAGTCCCTCGGTGAGCCGGTCGACCAGCACCAGCGACGCGCGGCTGGCACGCGCCGCGTCGACGGCGTCGAGCCGCTGCCGCACGCCGTCGGCCGCCCGGCCGGACAGCCGCAGGACCGGGAGCGCGTCGTGGTCGGCGCCGCAGCGGGCGCTGTCGTCGTCGAGCGCGGCCATGGTGGCCGCCCGGGCCGCCGCCGGGCCCAGCAGCACGGTGACCCCGCCGACCGGCAGTCGCAGCCCCACGGATCCTCCTCGCATCGGGGAAGGCAAGCCTAACCTCCCCCGACCGGGTCGTCCATGTGGTGCTCCGCACCCGGTGCCGCCGGACCGCCTGGGATCATGACGGGCATGCCTCCCCGCAACCGCCGCGACGCCGGCGAGCCCCTGGCCGTCCAGGCCGCCCGCGCGGTCGAGGAGCACCGCACCCAGGTCACCAGCTACGGCTTCCTCTCCCCCCGCCGCCCCAAGCGCACGGTCACCGTCACCCCGCGGCCGCTGCGCTACTGGCAGTACGACCCGGTCGGCCCCGTCGTCCTCGCGCTGGTCGTCGTCGGCGTCGCGCTGTGGCTGGGCATCCTGGCCGCCCGCGGCGGCAGCGACCGGGTCACCGACGAGCTGCCGCTGGCCATCGGCCTGGCGCTGGTCGTGCTGCTCGGCTCGACCGGCCGGACGACGGTCTCCGACGCGGCGCTCTCGCTGGACGTGGCCGGGCTGCGCCAGGTGTCGACGTTCCAGCTGGTGCCGCTCGTGCTGGTGCGCGAGGTGCTCGTCGGCCGTCCGCCCGCCGACTGGCCGACCGCGCGCCGCCGGGCCCGCTGGTGGCCCGGCCGCACCCGGGTGAGCGTGCGGCACCTGGCCACCGACGGCGAGGGCGACCGCGCGTTCACCGCCTGGGTGCGCGACCCGGCGGGGTTCGCCGACGCCCTCGGCCGCCCGCTGGACTAACGCCCGGTTCCCCGCGAGAAGGCGGGGAGGTCGGTCAGGAGGTGGCGCGGGGCGTGCCGTCGGGGCCGGCCAGCAGCACCGGCGCGGACGGCGTCAGGTCGCGGACGGCGGCGCGGCCGGCCTCCTCGACCGACTCCGCGGCGCTGACGACGGCCGCGGCCTCGAGCCCCTCCACCCCGCTGGACACCGCGGCGGCCACCGCCGCCTGCAGCGCCGACAGCTGCAGGGAGGGCAGCGCCACGGTGGCGGCGACGTAGGTGCGGCCGTCGGTGTCGCGGACGGCCGCTCCCTCCGGCGCCCCGGTGCGGCCGCGCGCGGAGCGGGCCAGGGTGATCAGCTTGGCGTCCTCGGGGTCCAGCTCAGCGGCGGTCACGAGGGGTCAGCCTTCCACCCCGGCCGGCTGGTCCTCCCGGGCGGCCTCGTCCTCGTCGGCCTCCGGCTCGGGCTCGGGCACCCGGCAGACCAGCATGGTGTCGATCCGGTTGCGCCGGCCGCCGGTGCTCTCGGCGACCAGCCGCAGCCCGCCGACGTCGGCCTGCGAGCCCTCGATCGGCACCCGGCCGAGCGCGCGGGCCAGCAGGCCGCCGACGGTCTCGACGTCGTCGTCCTCGGGCAGGTCGACCCGGAAGAGGTCGGCGAGGTCCTCGACCGGCAGCCGGGCGGTGACCCGGAAGCTGCCGTCCTCGAGCTCCTCCACCGGCGGGCGCTGCACGGCGTCGTGCTCGTCGTCGATCTCGCCGACGATCTCCTCGAGGATGTCCTCGATCGTCACCAGCCCGGCGAAGCCGCCGTACTCGTCGACCACGACGGCCATGTGGGTGCGGCTGGCCTGCATGTCCCGCAGCAGCTCGTCGACCGGCTTGGACTCCGGGATGAACGTCGCCGGGCGCATCAGCTCCTCGACCCTGGGCCCGCCGGAGCGGTCGGCCGGGATGTTCTGCGAGCGCCGCACGAGGTCCTTCATGAACAGGATGCCCAGCACGTCGTCGACGTTCTCGCCGATCACCGGCAGCCGGCTGAACCCGCTGCGCAGGCACAGCGCGAGGGCCTGGCGCAGGTTCTTGCCCTGCTCGATCCAGACGACGTCCGGCCGCGGCACCATCACCTCGCGGGCGATGGTGTCGCCGAGCTCGAAGACGCCGTGGATCATGTTGCGCTCGCCGGCCTCCACGACCCCGCGCTCCTCGGCCATGTCGACCAGCTCGCGCAGCTCGACCTCGCTGGAGAACGGGCCCTCGCGGTAGCCCGGGCCGGGGGTGATCGCATTGCCGATGACGATCAGCAGGGTGGCGACCGGGCCGAGCAGCCGGCCCAGCAGGCGCACCAGCGGCGCGCCGGCCATGGCGATCGCGTAGGCGTGCTGGCGGCCCAGCGTGCGGGGGCCGACGCCGATGAGCACGTAGCTGACGACGACCATCACCGCGGCGGCCACCACGATGCCCAGCGCCTCCGAGGAGAACTGCCGGAACAGCACGTCGGCGACCAGCACCGCGGCGGTCATCTCGCAGACGATCCGCAGCAGCAGCAGGAGCGCGACGTGCCGGCCGCGCTCCTCGACCACCCGGGCGAGCGCGGGCGCCCGCTTGACGCCCTCGCGCACCATCTCGTCGACCCGCGCCTTGGACAGGCGCTGCAGGGCGGCGTCCAGCGCGCCGAACACACCGGCGAGCAGCACCAGGACGACGGCGATCACCAGGAGGACGATCGCGGTCGCGGTCATCGCGGGCCGGGTTCCTCGCTCACCGGAGCGCCGGTGACGGGGTCACGGGGAGCGGAGCGCCAGCCCTCCAGCAGCGTGGACTGCAGGCCGAACATCTCCTTCTCCTCGTCGGGCTCCATGTGGTCGTAGCCGAGCAGGTGGAGCACGCCGTGGCAGGCGAGCAGCAGCAGCTCGTCGTCCATCGAGTGGCCGGCCGCGCGCGCCTGGCGCACCGCGACCGACGGGCAGAGCACGACGTCCCCGAGCAGCGCCGGGCCCGGGTCGGGGTCATCGGGACGGCCGGCGTCCAGCTCGTCCATCGGGAAGGCGAGCACGTCGGTGGGGCCCTTCTCGCCCATCCACCGCTCGTGCAGCGTGGCCATGTAGTCGCTGTCGACGCACAGCACCGACAGCTCGGCGAGCGGGCTCACGCCCAGCTCGTCGAGCACGAACCGGCAGATCCCGCCCAGGGCCTGCTCGTCGACCGCGATCTCGGACTCGTTGGCGACCTCGACGGCCACGCTCAGCTCCCCTGCTGGCGGCGCGGGCGCGCCGGACGGGCCGGTGCCGCACCCGCGGGCCGGTCGGACCGCTGCGCGGTGTCCCACCGGTCGTAGGCGTCGACGATGTCGCCGACCAGCCGGTGCCGGACGACGTCGGTGCTGGTCAGCTGGGCGAAGTGGACGTCCTCGATGCCGTCGAGGATGTCCCGGACGATCCGCAGGCCGCTCTGCGCGCCGCCGGGCAGGTCGACCTGGGTGACGTCACCGGTGACCACGATCTTCGACCCGAAGCCGAGCCGGGTGAGGAACATCTTCATCTGCTCGGCGGTGGTGTTCTGCGCCTCGTCGAGGATGACGAACGCGTCGTTGAGCGTGCGCCCGCGCATGTACGCCAGCGGCGCGACCTCGATCGTGCCGGCCTGCATCAGCCGCGGGATCGACTCGGGGTCGACCATGTCGTGCAGCGCGTCGTACAGCGGCCGCAGGTAGGGGTCGATCTTCTCCGACAGCGTGCCGGGCAGGTACCCCAGCCGCTCGCCGGCCTCGACCGCCGGGCGGGTCAGGATGATCCGGTTGACCTGCTTGGTCTGCAGCGCCTGCACGGCCTTGGCCATGGCCAGGTAGGTCTTGCCGGTACCGGCCGGGCCGATGCCGAAGACGATGGTGTTGCTGTCGATGGCGTCGACGTACCGCTTCTGGTTCAGCGTCTTGGGCCGGATCGTGCGGCCGCGCCGGCTGATGATGTCCAGGCTCAGCACGTCGGCGGGGCGCTCGGACCCGCCGGCCTTGAGCATGCCGACGACGCGGCGCACCGAGTCCGGGCGCAGCGCCTGGCCGGTGGCCAGCAGCGCGATCAGCTCGTCGAAGACCCGGACGGCGAAGGCGTTGTCGGCCGGCTGGCCGGTGACGGCGATCTCGTTGCCGCGGACGTGGACGTCGGCGGTCAGCTCGCCCTCGACCAGCCGGAGCAGCTCGTCGCCGGAGCCCAGGAGGGCGACCATCGAGACGCTGTCGGGCACGGTGATCGACGTGCGCACCGGCGGCGGGACCGGGGTGTCCGAGGTGTCCGGGGTGCCCGCCGCGGCGCGCGCGGACAGCTCACGGGACGAGATGGTGCCGTTGGGCGAGCTGCCGGTGGGACCGGCGCCCGGTGAGGTGTCGGGCAAGAACGCTCGACCCTGCCTTCCTGCTACGGGGTTGTGACCCGAGCCAGCTTACCCGCGCGGGACGACGTCGAACCGGGCTCGCACAGCGGGGTCAGCGGCCGGCCTCCCCGGACGGACGGCGGGTCAGCCCGGCGGCCAGCCGAGGTCGCGGCCGCCCAGCACGTGCAGGTGGACGTGGTGCACGGTCTGGCCCGCTGCCGGGCCGCTGTTGACGACCAGCCGCCAGCCGGGCTCCGGCTCGCCGTCGGTGGCCAGGCCCTCCTGGACGGCGACGTCGGCGGCGGCGGTCAGCAGCGCGGCGGCCAGGTCCGGGTCGGCGGCCGCGAGCTCGCCGACGGTGCGGTGGTGCTCGCGCGGGACGACCAGCACGTGCGTGGGCGCCTGCGGGTTCACGTCCCGGAAGGCGAGCGTCCGGTCGGTCTCCCGGACGACGTCCGCCGGGATCTCCCCCGCCACGATGCGGCAGAACAGGCAGTCGGGATCGGTCACGGCCGCGACTCTAGGGGCCACCACGACACGGAACGAGGTAGCCCAGATCAGTTGCGCGCAATCGGGTGCGCGGCGCGGCACCGTGGGACACGCCGGTGGGAGCACCCGAGCAGCGGGTGCCCCCGGCCACGTCCGGAGAGGCAGGGTCCCGATGCGCCGACCGTCCACCCGCCACGTCGCCGACCAGGCCGCCCAGCTCGCCGAGGCCCGGTCCGACGTCGCGGCGGTGACCCGGGTGGTCGCCGCCCTGGACGCCGCGGCCACCGCCGAGGACGTCGCCCGGGCGGCGCTGGACACCGTCCGGGAGTGCTTCGGCTGGGCGTACGGCTCCTACTGGCAGGTCGAACGGGCCGACGGGCTGCTGCACTTCGCCGTCGAGTCCGGCGACGCCGGCCGGGAGTTCCGCGAGGTCACGCTGACCGCCTCCTTCGCGGAGGGCGTCGGGTTGTCCGGGCGGGCCTGGCGTGCCCGGGACCTGCTGTTCGTGGCGGACCTCGGCGAGATGACCGACTGCGTGCGGGCTCCCGCCGCCCAGCGGGCCGGCGTGCGCAGCGGCATCTGCTTCCCGGTCGTGCGCGCCGGCCGCGTCGTCGGGACGATGGACTTCTTCACCACGGAGACGCTCAGCCCGACCCCCGAGCGGCTCGACGCGCTGCGGGCGGTGGGCAAGCTGGTCTCCCAGGCCTTCTCCCGGGTGGCCGCCGCCGCGGACCAGGCGCGGGCCGCCGGGGACGTCGCCGCCATCAACAGCCTGCTGCGCGAGCTGAGCAGTGCGGGCAGCGTGGAGGAGGCGGTCACCACCGCCCTGGACACCATCCGCCGCGAGTTCGACTGGCACTACGGCTCGTACTGGTCGATCGACCCGGCGGCGGGCGTGCTCACCGTCGACCTGGAGAGCGGCGACCTGGGCGCCGAGTTCCGCGAGGTCACCCGGACGGCGTCCTTCGCCGAGGGCGTCGGGGTCGCCGGCCGCACGTGGCGGGCCCGCGACCTGGTCTTCGTCGAGGACCTCGGCGAGGTCCGCGACTGCGTGCGGGCCCCGGCCGCGCAGCACGCCGGAGTGCGCTCCGGGGTCTGCCTGCCCGTGATGGTCGACGGCGCCGTCGTCGGGACGATGGACTTCTTCGCCACGCGGACCCTGGTCATGAGCGACAGCCGGCGGGACGCGCTCCGCAACACCGGCTTCCTCATCTCCCAGACGATGGAGCGGCTGCGCGGCCTGGAGCGCGTGTCCGACGCCGCCCGCGAGCTGGTGTCCTCGATCGACGAGGTGGAGCGCAACGTCGCCGAGGCCACCGCGGTCGCCGTCGACGGTCAGCAGGTGACCGCCCGGGCCGCCGACCTCGTCGCGCACCTGGGCACCTCCAGCGCGCAGATCGACAAGGTCGTGCGGGTGATCACCGGGATCGCCGAGCAGACCAACCTGCTGGCGCTCAACGCGACCATCGAGGCGGCCCGCGCGGGCGAGGCCGGCAAGGGCTTCGCCGTCGTCGCCAACGAGGTCAAGGAGCTGGCCCGGGAGACCGCGCTGGCCACCGAGGAGGTGAGCACCCGGGTGGGCACCATCCAGACCGACGTGCAGAACGTCGTCGGGGCGCTGGCCGCGATCCGCGAGGTCGTGGCGCGGGTGAACGAGACCCAGCACCTGATCGCCGGCGTGCTGACCCGGCAGTCGGCGGTGACCCGCAGCATCGTCGAGATGTCCTGAGGGCGCGCCGCGCCGCCGGTCGGGCGCCGGGTGAGGATGGACCGGCCCGTCCCGCCGTCCCCAGGAGGTACCCCGTGCCCGCTCCCCGCCCCGTGCCGAGGACGTAGTGAGCACCCGAGACGCCGTCCGGTCGGGTGGCTCCGCCGCACGCATCACCGCCCTCTCCCCCAGGAACCTGGCCCCGCTGCTCGAGGAACCGCCGAGCCGGCCACCCACCCGCCGGGTCGCCGCCGCCGGCGTCCTGCTGGCCCTGGTCGTCGCGGCCGCCGCCCTGCTCTGGGCGAAGTGGCTGCCCTACGAGGCGAAGGTCGTCACGCTCAGCGGCACCCGCACGTGGGAGGGCAGCAGCGTGCTGTCGGTCGGCGGCGTGCAGCCCGGCGACGCACCCACCTGGCACGCCGCCACCTCGTTCTCCGCCACCTACCTGCAGGCCATCTGGAAGGCGCTGGTCGCCGCCCTCCTGATCAGCGCCGCCGTGCAGGCGTTCGTCCCGCGCACCTGGCTGGTGCGGCTGCTCAACCGGCCCGGCCGGCTGCGGTCCGCGGCGGTGGGCGGTCTGGTCAGCACGCCGTCGATGATGTGCACCTGCTGCACCGCCCCGGTCGCGGCCACCCTGCGCCGGGACGGCGTGAGCCCCGCCGCCGCGCTCGCCTACTGGCTGGGCAACCCGCTGCTCAACCCGGCGGTCATCGTCTTCCTGGCGCTGGTCGCGCCCTGGCAGTGGACGGTCACCCGGGTCGTCGTCGGAGCCGCGGTGGTCGTGGGCGGCAGCGCGCTGGTCGCCCGGCTGACCTCCCGCACCGAGGTGCCGCTGCCGGAGGTGACCGGCCGGGAGGAGCCCGCCGCGGTCGACTGGTTCGCCACCGCACCGGCGCGGTTCGCGCGCACGCTGCTGCGGCTGCTGGTGACCCTCGTCCCGGAGTACCTCGTGGTCGTGCTCGCGGTCGGCGCCTTCCGCGGGTGGCTGTTCCCGATCGGCAGCAGCACGGTGCACGCCGGCGTGGTCGTGCTGGTGGTCGCGGCCGTCGTCGGCACCCTGCTGGTCATCCCCACCGGCGGGGAGATCCCCGTGTTGCAGGGCCTGGCGCTGGCCGGGGTGTCACTGGGCGGGATCGGCGCGCTGCTGCTGACGCTGCCGGCGGTCAGCATCCCGGGGATGGCGATGGTGTCGCGCGCGTTCGGGTGGCGGACCACCTGGGCGACGGCGGCGCTGGTGGCCGTCGGCGGGATCGTGGCGGGCGTCGTCCTGCTGGCCCTGCCCGCCTGAGCTCGAGTGGAGTCCCAGAGCTCGCGAGACGATGCGCTGGGACTCCGCTCAGCGCCAGCGGGTGCGGGCGCTGAGCGCGGCCAGTGCCGCGGCGCCGGCGGTCGACGTGCGCAGCACCTCCGCGCCCAGCCGGACCGGGTGCGCGCCGGCGGCGCGGAAGGCCAGCACCTCGCCGTCGGTCAGCCCGCCCTCGGGGCCCACGACCACCGCGACGGTGCCGGTGCCGGGCACCTCGAGGCGGGCCAGCGGCTCGCGGGCCTGCTCGTGCAGCACGACCGCGAGGTCGAGCTCGCCGAGCAGCCCGGCGACCTGGCGGGTGCTCATCGGCGCGGTCACCTCCGGCACCCGGGGGCGCCGGGCCTGCTTGGTGGCCGCCCGCGCGGCGGCGCGCCACTTGGCCAGCCCCTTGTCGACCCGGTCCTCGCGCCAGCGGGTGACGCAGCGGGCCGCGGTCCACGGCACGATCCGGTCGACGCCCAGCTCGGTGGCCAGCTCGACCGCGAGCGGCCCCCGGTCGCCCTTCGGCAGCGCCTGGACCAGCACGAACTCCGGCACAGGAGCGGGCACCTCGTGCCGGGCGGTCACCTCGACCCGCAGGCCGTCGCGGCCGGCCTGGGCCACGGTGCCCTCGACGACGACGCCGGCCCCGTCGGAGACCCGCACCCGCTCACCGGCCGCCAGCCGCAGCACCTCGACCGCGTGCCGGCCCTCGGGCCCGCCGACCGTGACCGCCGGGCCGAGGGGCAGCTCGTCGACCAGGAACAGCGGGGCGCCGTCCAGCTCGGGGACGGCGGCGTCGGCCGGCGGGGTGGTCATCGGCCGTTGAACGCGTCGCGGACCCGGGAGAACAGCCCGCCGGAGTGGGCCGGTCCGCCGTCCGCCAGGTCCTCCCCGCGCAGGCCGGCGAGCTCGCGGAGGAGCTCCTGCTGCCGGTCGTCGAGCCGGGTCGGGGTCTGCACGTCGATGTGCACCATGAGGTTGCCGCGGCCGGTGCCGCGCAGCCGCGGGGCGCCCTTGGCGCGCAGGGTCAGCACGCCGCCGGACTGGGTGCCGGACTTGATGTCGAGGTCCTCGACGCCGTCGAGGGTCTCCAGCTTCAGCGTGGTGCCCAGCGCCGCCGCGGTCATCGGCAGGGTGACCCGGCAGTGCAGGTCCTCGCCGTCGCGGGTGAACACCGGGTGCGGGCGCTCGTGCACCTCGACGTAGAGGTCGCCGGCCGGTCCGCCGCCGGGGCCGACCTCGCCGTGCCCGGCCAGCCGGATGCGCATGCCGTCCTCGACGCCGGCGGGGATCTTCACCGGGATCGTGCGCCGCGAGCGCACCCGGCCGTCGCCGGCGCACTGGCTGCACGGCTCGGGGATGACCTGGCCGGTGCCGCCGCAGGTCGGGCAGGGACGGCTGGTCATCACCTGGCCGAGGAACGAGCGCTGCACGCTCTGCAGCTCACCGCGGCCCTGGCAGGTGGCGCAGGTGGTCGGGTGGGTGCCCGGCGCGGTGCCGGCCCCGGCGCACAGGTCGCACAGGACGGCGGTGTCGACGGTGATGTCGGTGGTGGTGCCGAAGACCGTCTCGGCCAGGTCGAGGTCGACCCGGATCAGCGCGTCGTTGCCCTCGCGGACCCGGCTGCGCGGACCGCGGGTCGTCGCCCCGCCGAAGAAGGCGTCCATGATGTCGCCGAGGCCGCCGAAGCCGGCGCCGCCGCCGAACGGGCTGCCGGCGCCACCGCGGGCGCCGTTGTCGTACGGGTCACCCCCGAGGTCGACGATGCGGCGCTTCTCCGGGTCGGTCAGCGCCTCGTAGGCGCGGCTGACCTCCTGGAAGCGGTCCTTGGCCTCCGGGTCGGGGTTGACGTCGGGGTGCAGGTCGCGGGCCAGCTTGCGGTAGGCCCGCTTGATGTCGGAGTCCGTCGCACCCGGGGCCAGGCCCAGCACGCCGTAGTAGTCGGTCGCCATGCGGTTGTCTCAGTCCTCAGCTCTCGGCCAGCAGGTGGCCGACGTAGCGGGCCACGGCTCGTACCGCGGCCATGTTGCCTGCGTAGTCCATGCGGGTGGGGCCCACGACACCGAGGCCGCCCAGGGCCTGGTCGCCCGCGCCGTACCCGACGGAGACGAACGACGCACCGGTCAGCGCCTCGTGCGCGTTCTCCTCGCCGATGCTCACCAGCACGGTGCTCGGTCCCACCTCGGCCATCAACCGCAGGACCACGACCTGTTCTTCCAACGCCTCCAGCAACGGGCGCACCGTGCCGGGGAAGTCCAGCGCGCTGCCGCGCGCCAGGTTGGCCGTGCCGCCGATGACCAGCCGGTCCTCGGTCGGCTCGACCAGCGTCTCCAGCAGGGTCGCGCTCACCGCCGAGACCAGCGCCCGCAGGTGCGGCGGGGCGTTCTCGACCAGCCCGGGCACCGTGCCGCTGGCCTCGACCAGCTTCGCGCCGGTGAACGCCGCGTTGAGCAGGGTGCGCAGCTCGGCCACCTGCTCGGCGTCCACCTCGCCGGGCGACTCCACGACCCGCTGCTCGACCCGGCCGGTGTCGGTGATGAGCACCATCAGCAGCCGGGTGGTCGACAGCGGCACCAGCTCCAGGTGCCGGACGGCGCTGCGCGACAGCGTCGGGTACTGGACGACGGCGACCTGGCGGGTGAGCTGCGCGAGCAGCCGGACCGTGCGGCCGAGCACGTCGTGCAGGTCGACCGCGCCGTCGAGGAACTTCTCGATGGCCCGCCGCTCCGCGCCCGACAGCGGCTTGACCGACGACAGCCGGTCGACGAACAGCCGGTAGCCCTTGTCGGTGGGCACCCGGCCGGCGCTGGTGTGCGGCTGGGTGATGTACCCCTCCTCCTCCAGCGCGGCCATGTCGTTGCGGATCGTGGCCGGCGACACGCCGAGGTCGTGCCGGGCGGCGAGCGCCTTGCTGCCCACCGGGTCGTTGGTGGAGACGTAGTCCTCCACGATCGCGCGCAGCACCCGCAGGCGCCGGTCGTCGTGCGCCACGGCTGACACCTCCCGTACCCCTCGTGCCCGGTCGCGCCCGGTGCCGACCAGCCGACCGGTGCCCGCACCAGGACGCCGTCCTGGCACTCCGACCGGCCGAGTGCCAGCATACGACCGGTCGCTCCCCGTGGTCGCGGGCTCGCCGGACCGGGAACGATCCCACCGCCCGGGCCCTCCGCACGAGGAGCGGGACCGCACTAGGCTGACCGGAGTCGAGGGGGCCGGCGCGGCGGCCCACCCGTGTCCGGACGGAGGGGCAGCCCTGATCTTCAAGTCGGTGCGCGACGGTCGCCCCTATCCCGAGCACGGCTTCTCCACCCGCGACTGGGCGATGATCCCGCCCCGGCAGATCCGGCTGGACACGCTGGTCACCACCAAGCGCGAGCTGGCCCTGGACACCCTGCTCGCCGACGACTCGACCTTCTACGGCGACCTGTTCCCGCACGCGGTGCAGTGGCACGGCGAGATGTACCTGGAGGACGGGCTGCACCGCGCGCTGCGCGCGGCGCTCCAGCAGCGCAACGTCATCCACGTTCGCGTGCTGGACCTCGACGCGCTGATGCCCGGCGGCAGCGAACCGGCCGCCGCCGCGGAGCCGGCCGCCGCCGAGGCCCCGCGCTAGCCGGTCGTCCCGGCCGCTAGTCGGTCAGGTCGCGGATCACGGCGTCGGCGAGCAGCCGGCCCCGGTCGGTGAGGACAGCGCGGCCGCCGGCGTGCGGCTGCGGCTCCAGCAGCCCGCGGACCACCGACTCCGCGGCCCGGGCCCGCCCGGCGTCGCTCAGCGCGGTGAGCGGCAGTCCGTCGCGCAGCCGCAGCCCGAGCATGATCCGCTCGAACGCCTGGTCGTCGGCGGTGAGCAGCTCGCTGTCGGCGGCCGGGTGCAGGCCCGCGGCCAGCCGGTCGGCGTAGGCGGCCGGGTGCTTGACGTTCCACCAGCGCAGCCCGCCGACGTGCGAGTGGGCGCCCGGGCCGATCCCCCACCAGTTGGCGTTCGCCCAGTAGAGCTCGTTGTGCCGGCAGCGGGCGGCGTCGTCCGCGGCCCAGTTGCTGACCTCGTACCAGCCCAGGCCGGCGCGCTGCAGCGCCACGTCGGCCTGCTCGTAGCGCTCGGCGAGGACGTCGTCGTCGGGCATCGGCAGCTCGCCGCGGGCCACCCGGCGGGCCAGCCGGGTGCCGTGCTCGACGATGAGCGCGTAGGCGCTGACGTGGTCGACCGGCGCGGCGAGCACCGCGTCCAGCGACGCGGCCCAGTCGGCGTCGGTCTCCCCCGGCGCCCCGTAGATCAGGTCGAGGTTGACGTGCTCGAACCCGGCGGCGCGGGCCTCGTGCGCGGCCTGCACGGCACGGCCGGGGGTGTGCCGGCGGTCGAGGACGGCGAGCACGTGCTCGGCGGCGGACTGCATGCCCAGGCTGATCCGGGTGAACCCGCCCGCGCGGAGGGTCGCCAGCGACCCGGGGGTCACCGACTCGGGGTTGGCCTCGGTGGTGACCTCGACGTCCGGGGCGACGGGGAAGAGCTCGCGGACGGCGTCCATCACCGCGGCCAGGTCGGCGGCGGGCAGCAGGGTGGGCGTGCCGCCGCCGACGAAGACCGTCTGCACGGCGGGGCGGTCCGGGCCCAGCACCTCGGCGGCCAGCCGCAGCTCGGCGATCGCGGTGCCGGCGTACTCGCTGCGGTTCGCGCCCGGGCCGAGCTCGTCGGAGGTGTAGGTGTTGAAGTCGCAGTACCCGCAGCGGGTGGCGCAGAAGGGCACGTGCACGTAGAGACCGAACGGCGTCGTGGCCAGGCTCTCCCGCGCGGAGGCCGGCAGCATCGACGGGTCGGCGGGCAGGGCGGGTGTCTGGCCGAGCAGAGGCAAGGTGGTCATGTCTGCTCCCAGTGTGACCGCCCTCGGCAAGATGGCGGCGTGACCTCCGCGACCAACGCCGACCGCGTGCTCACCGTCTCCGTCTCCGGGGGTGCGGCCCGGCTGACCCTCGACTCCCCCGCCAACCGGAACGCGCTGTCGCGGGCGATGCGCGCGCAGCTCACCGACGCGCTCACCGCCGCGCTGGCCGACGACGCGGTGCGGGTCGTCGTGCTGGACCACACCGGCCGGGTGTTCTGCTCCGGCATGGACCTCACCGAGGCCACCGGCGCGGCCGCCGGCGACCAGGGGGTGACGGAGTTCCCGGCGCTGCTGTCGCTGCTGTGGACCTCGCCCAAGCCCGTGGTCGCCGTCGTCCGCGGGCCGGCCCGGGCGGGCGGGATCGGGCTGCTGGCCGCCTGCGACGTGGTGGTGGCCGGTGCCGCGGCGACGTTCGCGCTCAGCGAGGTGCGGCTGGGCCTGGTGCCGGGCGTGATCTCGGCGGTGGTGCGGCCGCGGATGCACCCGGCCGCGCTGCACCGGCTGGCGCTGACCGGTGAGGTGTTCGGCGCCGCGGAGGCGGCGGCGGCCGGGCTGGTCGACCTGGCCGTGCCGGACGACGAGGTCGACGCGACCGTCGCCGCGGAGGTCACCGCGCTGGCGGCCGGGTCACCGACCGCGCTGGCCGAGACGAAGCGGCTGCTGCGCGGCGCGGGCGCGCCCGACTTCGGCCCGCTGCAGGAGCTGTCGGCGCGGTTCTTCGCCTCGGAGGAGGGGCAGGAGGGCATCGCCGCGTTCCGGCAGAAGCGCCGTCCGCGGTGGGTGCCGGCCGACTGAGCGCGCACCGCGCTGCTCGGCTCTGACCAGCGGAGCGGGCCAGCGCCCGAGCTGCCGCAGACCCTTGTGCGGGGGGGCCCGCCGGCCGCACGCTCAGGCCGTGACCGAGCACCAGGACCCGCGCACCCGGTTCCGCCAGCTGCCGGAGCACGCGCGCCGCGAGGAGCTGGTCGAGACCTCGGACGTCGAGGAGCGCCAGGTCGTCGAGCGGGAGTTCGACCGCGAGCTCCGCCGGGCGCTGTTCGACCCCGGCGTCCCCTGACCCGGGCGGCGGTCAGGGCCTTGCGGACCCGCCGCCCGGGCTCCACCCTCAGCGCATGACGGAGCAGGACGACCCGCGGGCGCGCTTCCGGCGGCTGCCCGCGCCGGTGCGCCCGGAGGAGCTGGTGGAGACCCAGGACGCCGAACCGCCGGTGGCCGGGGACGCCGAGCCCGACCCCGCCTGGCGCGCGGTGTACCTGGGCGGTCCGCTGCCCTGAGCGGTCAGCGCAGCCGGCGGGAGTTGTCCGGTAGCCGCTCGGTCACACCCCGCGCGTCCAGCCACTCGGCGAGCGGGACGGCGACCCGCCGGGTCGTCCCCCACGCCTGCCGGGCCTGGCTGAGCGTGAACGGCGCCGGCAGCCCGGCCAGCCGGCGGCGCGCCTCGTCCGCGATCCCCGGCAGGAGGTAGATCCCCTCGGCGATGCGCACCAGCTGCTCGTCGCGCACCGCGGCGGCCAGCTCCCGCGACCCCAGCCCCGCGGCGGACAGGTGAGGTGCCTCCGGCGCCGCGAACGGGTCGACCGCCAGCCGGGCCTTGATCGTGTCGACCGCCTGCTGCACGGCCGGCGGCAGGCCCGCCGACCCGCTGACCACCCGACCGTCGCGCAGCGACAGCGGCGGCCGCACCAGCGCCGGCACGAGGTCGGCGTCCGGCAGCTCCAGGGCCGAGCGCAGCACCGCCGTCGGCGGGCCGGGCTCCAGCGGGCGCAGCTGCCGGTACCGGGCCACCACCTGCGGCACCCGGGCCGCCAGCTCGTCGGCGAGCCCCGGCGCGATCAGCCACGGCCCGACCGGCGTCGCCCCGGCCGGCACCGGCCAGCCCATCGCGACGAAGTCCGACCGCTTCACGAAGCGGCGGCGGGCCAGGTCGGCGAGCGCCCCGGCCTCCCCCGCCGGGTGCTCGGCCAGCTCGGCGGCCCGCGACCGGGCGGCACCCCGGCGGCGCAGCTCGGGCGGGTCGACGTCCCGGACGTCCGCGCCGAGCACCCGGCGGGCGCCGGGGTCGCGCAGCAGCACCCGGTCGCCCACCCGCAGCGGCAGCGGGCTGGTCAGCCGCAGCCGGACGGCGGTGTCGTCCAGCGGGCGCAGCCGCGCGGCGACGGTGGCCGAGCCGACGTGCACGATCGCCTCCGCGGGCAACCGGTCACCGGCCGGGTGGACCAGTGTCACGTCGACGTCGCTGGTCGTGCGGAAGGCCCCGGGGGTGAGCAGCGCGTCGCCGCGGCCGATCTCCTCGACCGCGATGCCGCGCAGGTTCAGCGCGACCCGCGCGGTGGCGGCGGCACCCTCGACCGCCCGGCCCAGGGACTGCACGCCGCGCACGCTCACCTCGCGGTCGCCGAGGGTGAACCGGTCGCCCGCGGTGACGGTGCCGGCGGCGAGGGTGCCGGTGACGACGGTCCCTGCGCCGCGGATGGTGAAGGCCCGGTCGACCCACAGCCGCACCGGCGCGGCCCGGTCCGGGGCGGGCAGCCCGGCCAGCACCGCCTCGAGCGCGGCGGTGAACGCGGGCATCCCGGCGCCGGTGCGGGCGCTGACCGCCACCGCCAGCACCTCGCCCAGCGAGGTGGCCGCCAGCCGCGCCCGGGCGTCGGCGAGCACCGCCGCGGGGTCGGCGACGTCGGCCTTGGTGACGGCGAGCAGCCCGTGCCGCACGCCGAGCGCGTCGAGCACCGCCACGTGCTCCTCGGTCTGCGCCGACCAGCCGTCGTCGGCGGCGACCACGACCAGCGCCGCGGGCACCGAGCCGACCCCGGCGAGCATGTTGCCCACGAACCGCTCGTGCCCGGGCACGTCGACGACCGCGAGCACCCGGCCCGAGGGCAGCGTCGTCCAGGCGAAGCCGAGGTCGATGGTCAGCCCGCGGCGGCGCTCCTCCTCCCACCGGTCCGGCTCCATCCCGGTGAGTGCTCGGACCAGCGTCGACTTGCCGTGGTCGACGTGCCCGGCCGTCGCCAGCACCTGCATGTCCGTCAGGTCCACCGCCGGGCCACCTCCTCCACCGCGGCAGCCAGCCGCTCGTCGTCCTCGGGCGCCAGGCTGCGCACGTCGAGCAGCGTCCGGTCGTCGGCCAGGTACCCGACCACCGGCTGCGGGCCGAGCCGCAGCGGCCCGGCGAACTCAGGCGGCAGCGACACCGCGGCGCTGGGCAGCGGGTGCTCCGGCGCCCCTCCACCACCGACCCGGGCGGTCGAGTCGACCGCGCGCGCGTCGAGGCCGGCGGCGCGCAGCCGGGCGGCCAGCGCGTCGGCGCGGGCGCGCAGCGCGACCGGCTCGGCGGCGAGCATCTGCTGCACCGGCGGCTGCGGCCCGCGCAGCGTCGCCTCCAGCGCGGCGAGCGTCGTCTTGTCGACCCGTAGCGCCCGGTACAGCGGGTGCCGGCGCAGCCGCTGCACCAGCTCCGCACGGCCGAGCACCAGGCCGGCCTGCGGACCCCCGAGCAGCTTGTCGCCGCTGCACAGCACCAGGTCCGCCCCCGCGGCGAGGGTGGTCTGCAGGTCCGGCTCGTCGGGCAGCACGGGGTGCGGGCGGAGCAGGCCGGAGCCGACGTCCGCCACCACCGGGACCCCGAGCCCGGCCAGCTCGTCGACGTCGACGGAGCGGGTGAAGCCGCGGACGACGAAGTTCGAGGGGTGCACCTTGAGGACCGCGCCGGTGTCCGGGCCGACGGCCGCGGCGTAGTCGGCGAGCGCGACCCGGTTGGTGGTGCCGACCTCGCGCAACCGGGCGCCGGTGGCCGCCAGCAGCTCGGGGATGCGGAAGCCGTCGCCGATCTCGACCAGCTCGCCGCGGGCGATGACCAGCTCCCGGCCCTGCCCGAGCGCGGTGGCGACCAGCGCGAGGGCGGCGGCGCAGTTGTTCACCACGATCGCCGCCTCGGCGGCCGGGACGGCGGCGAGCAGCGCGTCGATCGCCGCCTCGCCGCGCGGGCCGCGGCGCCCGGTGCCCAGGTCGAGTTCGACGTCGGTGGTGCCCGAGGCGGCGGTGACCGCCGCGATCGCGGCCGGGGACCACGGCGCCCGGCCCAGGTTGGTGTGCACCAGCACGCCGGTGGCGTTGAGCACCGGCTGCAGGCTGCTCGCGGTGCCGGGCAGCGCCGCGAGCACGGCGGCGGCGACGTCGTCCGGCGCGAGCTCACCGGCGCGGACCCGCTGCTGGGCGGCCTGGACCGCGGACTTGACGAGGTCCCGGCCGAGCCGACCGGCGGCGGCCGCGACCCGCGGGTCGGCGAGGACCGCGTCGGTGCGCGGCACCGAGCGGCGGGGGTCGGGGGTCACGATCGCCCAGCCTAGGGCGGAGCCGGTCGGGAGGACCGGCCCCGCCCGGGGGCGTGGCGGAGGCGGACGGGAATCGAACCCGCCTGACCGAGATGCTCGATCACGTCGGCTTTAGAGGCCGCGGGGGCCACCAGACACCCTGACGCCTCCACGGCGGACCCTACCGGCACCGCCTGCTCACTGGCCGGAACACCCCGGCCGCCCCGGCCGCGGGACGCCTAGATTCGCAGCCATGACCGCCACCGCTGTCCGGCTCACCCAGTACGCCCACGGTGGAGGCTGCGCCTGCAAGATCCCGCCGGGCGAACTGGAGGCCGTGGTCGCGGGTCTCACCCACACCGGTCCCGCGGACCCGGCCGCCCGGCTGGTCGTCGGCCTGGACGACGGGGACGACGCCGCGGTCGTGCAGCTGCCCGGCGGCCAGGGCCTGGTGCTCACCACGGACTTCTTCACCCCCGTCGTCGACGACGCCTACGACTTCGGCCGGATCGCCGCGGCCAACGCCCTCAGCGACGTCTACGCGATGGGCGGCACCCCGGTCGTGGCGGTGAACCTGCTCGGCTGGCCGCGCGACGTCCTGCCCGCCGAGCTCGCCGCCGAGGTGCTCCGCGGGGGCCTGGAGGTCGCCCAGCAGGCCGGCTGCCACGTCGGCGGCGGGCACTCGATCGACGACCCGGAGCCCAAGTACGGCATGGCCGTCACCGGGCTGGTCGACGTCGACCGGATCATCACCAACGCCGCCGCGACGCCCGGCACCGCGCTGTCGCTGACCAAGCCGCTGGGCGTCGGGGTGCTCAACAACCGGATGAAGAGCACCGGCGAGGTGTCCGCGGAGGCCGTCGCGTCGATGACCACGCTGAACGCCGAGGCCTCGGTCGCGGCCGTCGCCGCCGGGATCCGCGCGGGCACCGACGTCACCGGGTTCGGCCTGCTCGGCCACCTGTACAAGATGGCGCGGGCCAGCGGCGTGACCGCGGTGGTCGACGCGGCCGCCGTCCCCTACCTGGCCGGCGCGCGCGAGGCGGCCGCGGCCGGGTTCGTCTCCGGCGGCACCCGGCGCAACCTCGACTGGGTGCGCCCGCACGCCGACCTCTCGGCGATCGCGGAGGACGAGGCGCTGCTGCTCGCCGACGCGCAGACCTCCGGCGGGCTGCTGCTCGGCGGCGAGGTGCCCGGCGCCCCGGTGATCGGCGAGTTCGTCGCGCAGCAGGAGTTCGCCGTCGTCGTCCGCTGACAGCGGCGGGAGCATCGCAGCGAGGAACGAGCGAGGAGCGGACCGCCGCGCGGAAGCGGACCAGAGCCGTCGTCATCAGGTGATCAGCGGCTCGCCTGTGATCAGCGCCTCGGTTACGTTGCCAGGCATGCTCGCTGCCTTCGTGTCGACGCCTGCCCCGGACGAACCGCTCTCCGTGCTGGAGATCGGTGACCGCCCGGAGCCGGAGGTCCCCGACGGGTGGACGACGGTGACGGTGCGCGCCGTGTCGCTGAACCACCACGACCTGTTCAGCCTGCGCGGCATCGGGCTGCCCGCCGAGCGGATGCCGATGGTGCTGGGCACCGACGCGGCCGGGGTCGACGAGGACGGCAACGAGGTCGTCGTCCACGGCGTGGTGGCCAGCGACGGGTGGACCGGCGACGAGACGCTCGACCCGAAGCGCACGCTGTTCTCCGAGCTGCACCAGGGCACGATGGCCGAGCGGGTCGCCGTCCCGCGGCGCAACCTGCTGCCCAAGCCGGCCGAGCTGAGCTTCGCGCAGGCCGCCTGCCTGCCCACCGCGTGGCTGACCGCCTACCGGATGCTGTTCGTGAAGTCCGGGCTGCGGCCGGGCTCGACCGTGCTGGTGCAGGGCGCCAGCGGCGGCGTCGCGACGGCGCTGGTCAGCCTGGGCCGGGCGGCCGGCTACCGGATGTGGGTCACCGGGCGCACCGAGGAGAAGCGGGCCGCGGCGCTCGCCCTGGGCGCGGACGCCGCGTTCGAGACCGGCGCCCGGCTGCCCGAGCGGGTGGACGGCGTCATGGAGACCGTCGGCGAGGCGACGTGGAGCCACAGCGTGAAGTCGCTGCGGCCCGGCGGCGTGATCGTGACCTCCGGCGCGACGACCGGCTTCAACCCCGGCGCCGAGCTGAACCGGGTGTTCTTCACCCAGCTGTCGGTGATCGGCTCGACCATGGGCACCCGCGCCGAGCTGGAGGCCCTCGTCCAGATGTGCCGGGTCACCGGCGTGCGGCCGCAGATCGACGTCGAGCTGCCGCTGACCGAGGCCCGCGACGGCTTCGCGCGGATGCTCGAGGGCCGCACCAACGGCAAGATCGTCTTCACCCTGTGACCGGTCCGGTCGAGCGTCTGCTGGGCGACCTGCGCGCGGCCGGCGTCGACGCCGAGGTGCGCACCTTCGACCAGCCGGTGCCGACCGCGGCGGCCGCCGCCGAGGCGCTGGGCGTGGCGGTCGGCGCGATCGCCAACAGCCTGGTGTTCGCCGCGGACGGCGCGCCGCTGCTGGTGCTCACCTCCGGCGCGCACCGGGTGGACACCGCCGAGGTCGCGGCCCTGGTCGGAGCCGCCCGGGTGCGCCGGGCGACACCGGAGTTCGTGCTGGCCGCGACCGGGCAGGAGGTGGGCGGGGTGGGTCCGGTGGGCCACCCCGCGCCGCTGCGCACCGTCGTCGACGTCGACCTGGCCGGGTACCCGCAGGTGTGGGCCGGCGGGGGCGACCACTCGACGATGGTCGGGCTGTCCTACGCCGACCTGGTGCGGGCGACGGGCGGTCAGGAGGCCGCCGTCGCCTGACGACAGGGCCGGGAGCATCGCAGCGGGGAACGAGCGAGGGGCGGACCGGCCCGCGGAGTCAGGCACGTGCGACCGCGTGATCGGTCAGGCGGAGGCGTTCGCCCGGGCGGCGAGCATCAGCCCGTGCGGGTCGAACTCGGTCATCACCGGGTCCTGCGTCGCCATCGGTTGACCGGCCGCCATCTCGGCGATCACCGGGCCGACGATCTCGTTGCTGAACCGGTCGCACTGCTCCTTGGTCTCCCAGATCTCGAGCACCTGGAAGCCGGTCGCGGTCGACCGGCCGAAGTGGACGAGGAGACCGGGGACCGCGCCCGCGCTGCGGCGGGCGACCTCGGCGTGCACCATGTCGTACTGCTCGATGGGTGCGTGGACGTCGACGGTGAAGGCGTACATGGCAGGACTCCGCCCGTGGTGCCGCGGCCCGGCGGTCCTGGCCGGACCGGAGGCGACGCTAGCCCTGCCGGCGGTTCGGTGGAACGGGTTCAGGCCTGCGCGGCCAGCCGCTTCTCGATCTTCGCGGCGAGCTTCGGCTGGTCCTTCACCGGCAGGT
This sequence comes from Modestobacter sp. NPDC049651, assembly GCF_040659695.1. Lineage (NCBI taxonomy): Bacteria > Bacillati > Actinomycetota > Actinomycetes > Geodermatophilales > Geodermatophilaceae > Modestobacter > Modestobacter sp. NPDC049651. Next base: position 92,876 of record NZ_JBFAOG010000006.1, on the reverse strand, counting down.
ACGGCAGCGCCACCGTCAGCTCCGGCAGCCGGGTCTTCTCGAAGGTCGCGATGCGGAACGCCTCGCCCACGGTGATCCCGTGGTCGGGCCGGTCGAGCACCTCGACGGCGTCCCCTGCGCCGATGTCGCCGGGTCGGAGCACCCGCAGGTAGGCGCCGGTCGCACCGTGCGCGGCGAACCGCTTCACCAGGTCCGGAATGCCCCAGTACCGGGCGAAGTTCGCGCAGGGCGTGCGCCAGGCGGTCACCTCGAGCAGCGTCGTCCCCACCTGCCAGCGCTCACCGATGACGGCGTGCACGAGGTCGAGCCCCGCCGTCCGGAGGTTCTCGCCGAACCGGCCCGGCGGCAGCGCGCGGCCGAGCTCGGCCTCCCACCAGTCGGCGTCGGACTGGGCGTAGGCGTAGACCGCCTGGCCCTCACCGCCGTGGTGCCGCTTGTTGACCTGGACGTCGCCGTCCAGGCCCAGCGGGTGGACGGCGACCCGCCCGTCGACCGGCTTCTTGTCGATGCCCGAGCGGTCGGGCCGCTTGTCGGGCAGCGGCAGCAGCTCCGTGCCGGAGACGCAGACCGCCAGCAGCCGGCCGGTCACTTCTTGGCGGCGGTCGGCTCTGCGGTGGAGAGCGCGGCCACGAAGGCCTCCTGGGGGACCTCGACGCGGCCGACCATCTTCATCCGCTTCTTGCCCTCCTTCTGCTTCTCCAGCAGCTTCCGCTTGCGGGTGATGTCACCGCCGTAGCACTTGGCCAGCACGTCCTTGCGGATCGCGCGCACCGTCTCGCGGGCGATCACCCGGGAGCCGACGGCGGCCTGGATCGGCACCTCGAACTGCTGGCGAGGGATGAGCTCGCGGAGCTTGCCGGCCATGAGGACGCCGTAGCTGTAGGCCTTGTCCTTGTGCACGATCGCGGAGAACGCGTCGACCGCCTCGCCCTGCAGCAGGATGTCGACCTTCACCAGCTGCGACTCCTGCTCGCCGGCCTCCTGGTAGTCCAGGCTCGCGTAGCCGCGGGTGCGCGACTTCAGCGCGTCGAAGAAGTCGAAGATGATCTCGCCGAGCGGCAGCGTGTAGCGCAGCTCGACGCGGGTCTCGGACAGGTAGTCCATCCCGGTGAGCGAGCCGCGGCGGCTCTGGCACAGCTCCATGATCGCGCCGGTGTAGTCGCTGGGCGCGATGATGGTGGCGTTGACGACCGGCTCGTAGACCTTGTCGATCTTGCCCTCGGGCCAGTCGCTGGGGTTGGTGACCACGACCTCCGAGCGGTCCTCCATCACCACCCGGTAGACGACGTTCGGCGCGGTGGAGATCAGCGACAGGCCGCTCTCCCGCTCCAGCCGCTCCCGGACGATCTCCAGGTGCAGCAGGCCGAGGAAGCCGACCCGGAAGCCGAAGCCCAGCGCCGCCGACGTCTCCGGCTCGTAGACCAGCGCCGCGTCGTTGAGCAGCAGCTTGTCCAGCGACTCGCGCAGCAGCTGGTACTCGCTGCCGTCGATCGGGTAGAGCCCGGAGTAGACCATCGGCTTGGGGTCGCTGTAGCCGCCGATGGCCTCGCTGGCCGGCTTGTGCTGCAGCGTGACGGTGTCACCGACGCGGGACTGGCGGACGTCCTTCACCCCGGTGATGAAGTAGCCGACCTCGCCGACGCCGAGGCCGTCGACCGGCTTGGGCTCCGGGGAGATGACGCCGATCTCCAGCAGCTCGTGGACGGCGCCGGTCGACATCATCTTGATCCGCTCGCGGCTGCTGATCCGGCCGTCGACGACGCGGACGTAGGTGATCACGCCGCGGTAGATGTCGTAGACCGAGTCGAAGATCATCGCCCGGGCGGGGCCGTCGGCGTTGCCCACCGGCGCGGGGATCTTCGCGACGATCTCGTCGAGCAGCTCGGCGACGCCCTCGCCGGTCTTGCCGCTGACCCGCAGCACCTCGTCGGGCTCGCAGCCGATGATGTTGGCGATCTCGGCGGCGAACTTCTCCGGCTGGGCCGCGGGCAGGTCGATCTTGTTCAGCACCGGGATGATGGTGAGGTCGTTCTCCATCGCCAGGTACAGGTTGGCCAGCGTCTGCGCCTCGATGCCCTGCGCGGCGTCGACCAGCAGCACGGCGCCCTCACAGGCGGCCAGCGACCGGGACACCTCGTAGGTGAAGTCGACGTGGCCCGGGGTGTCGATCATGTCCAGGACGAACTCGTCGTCGCCGACCTTCCACGGCAGGCGCACGTTCTGCGCCTTGATGGTGATGCCGCGCTCGCGCTCGATGTCCATGCGGTCGAGGTACTGGGCACGCATCTGCCGCGCCTCGATGATGCCGGTCACCTCGAGCATCCGGTCCGCCAACGTCGACTTGCCGTGGTCGATGTGGGCGATGATGCAGAAGTTCCGGATCCGGGCGGGATCGGTCATGGCGGGAGTCGTCACAGTGCGCCCATGGTCCCACGTCCGGCCGGGGTACAGCGATCGCCCGCGCCGGATGCCGCTCCCCCGCCCGCGGGTGGAGGGAGCACCGGCAGCCCTGGTATCTTGTGAGGCCGGTCCGCCGTGCGCCTCGTGGTGCCGCGGACGCAGGACTCAAGCACTTGCACTGACCCGACCCCCAGAGACATTCGAGGCTCACGCGTGGCGAACATCAAGTCCCAGAAGAAGCGGATCAAGACGAACGAGATCGCGCGGCAGCGCAACGTCGCCGTCAAGTCCGCGCTGAAGACGTCGGTCCGGCGTTTCCGCGTCGCCGCCGACGCCGGGGACAAGGCCGCGGCCACCGTCGCCCTGCAGACCGCCGCCAAGGCGCTCGACAAGGCCGCCAGCAAGGGCATCATCCACAAGAACCAGGCTGCGAACCGCAAGTCGGCGCTGGCCAAGCAGGCCGCCTCGCTCTGAGGCCGGCCCCCGCTCCTCGACGAGCCCCTCTCCCGTTCCCGGGAGAGGGGCTCGTCGCACGTCGGCCCCCGTTCCGTCCCGCTGGAGGTCCCCCGTGCCCGACCGTCGGTTCCTCGTGCTGCACGGGTGGCAGAACCACCGCCCCCGCGGGCACTGGCAGTGGCAGCTGACCGAGGCGCTCCGCGCATCGGGTGAGCAGGTGCTCTACCCGCAGCTGCCCGACCCCGACCGGCCCTCGCTCGCGGCGTGGACAGCGCTGGTGCGCGCGGAGCTCGCCCAGCTCGGCGAGGGTGAGCGGGTGGTCGTCGCGCACTCCCTCGCGGCCCCCACCTGGGCACACGTCGCGACGCTGCTGGCGCCCGCCGAGCGGGTCGACCGGGTGCTGCTGGTCGCGCCGCCGCGGCCGGACGTGCTGGCCGGGTTCCCCGAGGTCGCCGAGTGGTCGCGGGTGCCGCTGGACGCGGCGGCGTTGAAGGAGGCGGCCGGCGTCACCCGGCTGGCCATCGCGGACGACGACCCCTACTCCCGCGGCGGGCCGTCCCCGGAGTGGGCCGCGCTCGGGCTCGACCTCGACCTGCTGCCCGGCGCCGGGCACCTCGACCTGACCGCCGGCTACGGGCGCTGGCCGGCGGCCGAGGCCTGGTGCCGCGACCCCGCGGTCCGGCTCACGCCGCGGTGACCGCCGCACCCGACGTCCGCGTCGCCGTCCTCGGCGACTCCTTCGCCGCCGGGGTCGGCGACCCGGCGGCGCTCGGCTGGGTGGGGCGGGTGGCCGCGCGCGCCCGGGCGACCGGCTGGGACCTCACCGCGTACCCGCTCGGGATCCGCCGGGAGACCACCCCGGAGATCGGCCGCCGGCTCCTCGCCGAGGCCCGGCCGCGGCTGCGGGACGGCGACGCGCACGGCCTGGTCGTGGCCGGCGGGGTCAACGACACCACCGTCGAGGACGGCCGCCGCCGGGCCACCGAGGACGAGACGCTCACCGCCCTCGACGGCGTGCTCGCCGCCGCGGCCGCGGCGTCCTGGCCGGTGCTGGTGGTCGGCCCGGCGCTGGTCGCCGACCCGGCGCAGAACGAGCGCATCGAGGCGCTGTCGAGGGCGCTCGCCGCGCGGTGCACCGACCGCGGCGTGCCCTACGCCGAGGTGGCGGCCCCGCTCGCCGGCGACGCGGACTGGATCGCCGAGATCGCGTCGGTCGACGGTGCCCATCCCGGGGCCGCCGGCTACCAGCGGCTGGCGGACCTGGTGTGGCCGGCGTTCGCCGACTGGCTCGCCGCGGTGGTCGGCAGCGCCCGGTAGGCGCCGGTCAGAGGTCCGAGCGGGCCAGCGGCGCCGTGCTGCCGACCGAGCGGACGTCGATGCTGCGGATCGCCGCCCTCTCGACGTCCGTGGTCGCCGACAGCCCGGACGCCGAGGTGCCGTCGCCGCTCCAGGTGGCCACCGTCCGCTCCTGGCCGTCGTCGGTGATGACGACCAGCGCGTAGCGGACCCCGTACCCGTCCGGTACGGCCGCGGGGTAACGGCAGCTCCAGTCGAGGCGGGTACCCCACCGGGTCGGGGTGGCGGTCAGCTGGGCGGTGAGGCCGCTGCCGCCGACCGGCTGCAGGTCGACGGTGCGGGCCGAGGCGGTCGCGACCGCCGGGCCGGCCGGGTCGTCGCCGAGCTGGGTGCCCACGACGACGCCCCCGCCGGCCAGCACGGCAGCGACGCCCAGCCCGGCGGCCGCGGTGCGCAGCCGGCCCTGCCGCCGCCGGCGCCGGGCCCGGTCGGCCAGCACCCGCACCCGGTCGCCGTCCCGCCGGGGTCCGGCGTCCTGGTCGCGGATGGCCAGCGCGTCCTGGGCCGGCAGCCGGTTCAGCACGCCGGGCAGCCCGGCGAGCTCGGCGACCGCGGCCCGGCAGCCGGGGCAGGAGGCCAGGTGCGTCTCGTACTCCCGCCGCTCGACGGGTGTCAGCGCGCCGAGCACGTAGGCGGAGTCCCACTCCCGGTACACGTCGTCGGTCACCGGGTGACTCCTCTCTCCTGCAGGGTCAGCCGCAGCGCGCGCAGACCGTAGTGCAGGCGCGACTTGACGGTGCCGGCCGGGATCTCCAGCCGGCGGGCGATCTCGGGCACGGTGTGCCCCAGGTAGTAGGCGTCGACCACGACGGCCCGGTGCTCGGGGCTCAGCGCGGCCAGCGCGTCGGCGATGAGCAGCACGTCGAGCACGTCCTCGGTGCTGCCGCCGCCGACCCGCTCGGGCACCTCCGCGGTGTCGACCTCCCGGCGGTGCCGGGCGCTGCGCCGGTCGTCGATCACCAGGTTCCGCGCCACGGTGAACATCCAGGCCCGGGCCACGTCGTCGTCCTGGGTGAGGACGTCGGGCTTCCGCCAGGCCCGCAGCAGCGTCTCCTGGACGACGTCCTCCGCCTGCTGCCGGTCGTCGGTCAGCCGCAGCGCGTACCGCAGCAGGTCAGGGCCGTGCGCGTCGTGCAGGGCGCGCAGCAGCTCGGCGTCGTCGGCGGCCGGGGCCCCGGCCTCCCGGGACCTGCGCCGGGCCGCGATCACCCCCGCTCCAGGTGCAGCGAGAACTCGACCTGACCGGTGTCCTCGACCGAGACGAAGGGCAGCCGGGGCGCCGTCACGCCGTAGTCGGCGAAGGTGATCGGCACGCTGCCGGTGACCTGCGCGCCGTCGCCGTTAGCGGCCGCCTGCAGCGTGGTGCTCACCTGCCGGGTCACGCCGTGGATCGTGAGCTCGCCGGTCACCGGCACCTCGCCGGGCCGGCCGCCGGTGACCGCGGAGACCGGTGCTGGGCTGGTCAGCTCGAAGGTGGCCTGCGGAAAGCGGTCGGTGTCCATCACCGAGCTGCGGAAGTAGGCGTCGCGCGCCGCCTCGGGGGTGGCGATGCCGGCGACGTCGACCGTGATGTCGGCGGCGGTGAGCTGGTCGCCGGTGACGGTCAGGTCGCCGGTCACCTGCTCGGTGCGGCCGGTGACCGTGGCGCGGTGGCCGCGGAGTACCTCGTCCACCCGGTAGCCGGCGAACGAGCCGGCCCCGACCGTCCACTCCCCCGGCAGGTCGGTGGCGGGGAGCGGGTCGCGCTCGCCGGCAGCGGCGATCCGGGGCGGCGCCGCGGCCTGGGAGTTGACGTGGTCGGCGTAGATGCCCGGTCCGACGGCGAACGCCACGCCGCCGAGCACCAGCACCGATCCACCCACCGCCAGCACGACCTTCGTCCGCGTGCGCATCGCCCGATCCGTTCGTCGTCCCACCCTGTCACCGGGCACGACGGGGTGGCGGGCCGGATCGTTCACCGGTCGGGCGGATCGGTGCCGTGGTGAACGATCCGCCGCCGCGTCCCGTGGTGGGGACGGCGGCACCGCACCGCCCGGCGGCGCCCAGGGCGCGGCGCGGCCGACGGACTCCCGGAAGGCGACCCTCCATGAACCGCAGACTGCTCACCACCGTGGCCGGCTCGGCGCTGGCCCTCACCGCGCTCGCCGGGTGCTCGGCCGGGAGCACCTCAGGCGGCGGGACCGGCGGCGGGCACGCCACTGGTGGCAGTGCCGCTGGTGGCAGTGCCGCCGATGGCAGCTCCGCCGATGCGCTGGCGACGGGCAGCACCTCGTTGGGCACCGTCGTCGTCGACGGGCACGGCCGCACCGTCTACTTCTACGACCAGGACACCGCGAACTCGGGGACGAGCACCTGCACCGGCAGCTGCGCCACCCTGTGGCCGGCGGTCGAGACCACGTCGACGCACCCGGTGGTCCACGACGTGACCGGCACGGTCGGCACGATCACCGGGGTCGACGGCCGACCGCAGCTGACCATCGACGGCCGGCCGGTCTACACCTACGCCGGCGACGCGGCGAAGGGCGACGTCACCGGGCAGGGCGTCGGCGGGATCTGGCACGTCGTCGAGCCCGACGGCACGGAGCTGACTAAGGCGCCCGCCGCCTCGAGCAGCTCGACGGGTGGTGGCTACACCTACTGAACCCGGTGCTCGCACCGGTCCGCAGGGGCGTGCAGGGGCGCCGCCCCTCGGCCCGGTCGCCCCTGGCGCCGCCGTGCCGTTGCCCGGCGAGCCCGCCGGCGGGCCCGGCGGCGCGCGGCGGTCAGCGGCCGGTGCGGGCCCGGCCGCCGGCGGTGGCCGCGCGGATCGCCACGATCTGCCGGACCGCGCGCTCCAGCGCGTAGTCGGCGCTGGCCGCCATGCCCTTCACGTCCGCGTTGAGCTGCGCGGTCACCGCGATCGCCTGCTGCAGCCCGTCGATGCTCCAGCCGCGGGCCTGCCCCTGGGCCTTCTTCACCTTCCACGGCGGCAGCTTGAGGGTGCGCGCCAGGTCACCGATGTTCGTGGTGTTCAGCGACGCGACCCGGGCGGCGGTGCGCACCCCGTCGGCGAGCGCGTCGGCGATGAGCACGTGCGCCACGCCGCGCTGCAGCGCCCAGCGCAGCAGCTCCACCGAGCCCGCGGTGTCGCCGACGAGCACCCGCTCGGCGACGGAGAAGCCGGTGACCTCCGCCTGGCCGCGGTGGAAGCGGGCGACGGCGTCGGCGTCGACGACCCCGCCGAAGTCCGAGACGAGCTGGCTGGCCGCGGACGACAGCTGGCGCAGGTCGTTGCCGACCGCCTCGATGAGCGCGGTCACCGCGTCGGGGCTGATCTTCCCTCCGGCGTAGCGCACCTCGTTGCGGACGAAGGCGATGCGGTCGCCGGGCGAGGTGACCTTCGGGCAGTCGTCGACCGCGGCACCGGCGGCCTTGAATGCCTTGACCAGCGCCTCGTTGCGCTTGCCGCCGGAGTGCACGAGCACGAGCGTCAGCTCCGGGTCGGGGTCCTTGAGGTAGCCGGTGAGCGCGTCGGCGAGCGCCGCGGCCGACTCCTGGGCGCCGAGGACGACCACGAGGCGGTGGCCGCCGAACAGCGACGGCGACAGCACCTCCGCGAGGTCGCCCAGCGGGAGGCCCCCGGCCACCAGGTCGTGCTCCTCGACGTCCGGGTGGAGGTCGCGCACCGCCGTCCGGACGGCCGAGACCGCCCGCTCGCGCAGCAGCTCCTCCTCGCCGAGCACGACCCGCAGCCGGGACGTCGGAGGAGGGGGTGCGGCAGCCACGGCGCCATGCTGCCACGCGCCTCCGACGGTCGGCCGCTGCCGCCGCCGGGCCCGGCGGTGCGGCTCCCGGAGCGGTGGGCCGCCCGGCGGCGGCGGGTCCCAGGACGCTGTCCGGTCCCCGCACCGCCACGCCCCAGTCGCCGGCGCGGCCGGCCACGGCGACGTCACCGTCCCGGTCGGTGCGGTGGACCCGCATGCCGTCGGCGGCGAGCCAGCGCAGCAGCCGGGTGGCCGGGTGGCCGTAGGTGTTGTCCGCCCCGACCGACACCACCGCGACCCGCGCGCCGGTCGCGGCGAGGAAGCCGGGATCGGCGTCGGCGCTGCCGTGGTGGGGCACCTTGAGCACGTCGGCGGACAGGTCGGTGCCCGCGGCCAGCCGGCGTTCGGCGTCCGCCCCCAGGTCACCGGTGAACAGCAGCCGGAGGCCCCGCTGGGTGACCCGCACGACCAGGGACAGGTCGTTGGGCTCGGCGCCGACCACGGCTCGCGCCGGGTCGGGCGCGAGCACCTCGACGGCCGCGGACCCGACGGTGCGCCGGTCGCCGGGGACCAGGACGGCCCGCTCGGCACCGGTGCGGCGGACCAGCGCCCCGAGCGCCGGGGCCCGGTCGTCGGTGGGCGCCAGCGACCCGGTGGCCACCGTCCCGACCTCGCGGCCGCCGAGCGCCCCGGACAGGCCGCCGACGTGGTCGGCGTCCAGGTGCGAGAGCAGCACCAGCGGCAGCCGGTCGATCCCGAGCCGGTCCAGGCACGCGTCGACCAGCACCGGGTCGGGCCCGGCGTCGACGAGCAGCCCCTCACCGGGCGCGGTGGGCAGCACCAGCGCGTCGCCCTGCCCGACGTCGCAGGCGACCAGTGCCGTCGCCGGGGGTGGCCAGCCGCGGCTGACCTGCCGCACCGGCCAGCCCACGAGGACGATCCCGACCACCGCGGCCAGCGCGAGCAGCCGCCACCGGGGCCACCGCAGCAGCGTCCAGAGGAGCAGCCCGAGCACCGCCGCGAGCAGCAGCGCACCGCCCGCGCCACCGGGCCAGCCGACCGCGCCGTCGGGCACCGCGGCGGCCCGCTCGCCGACCGCGACCAGCCAGCGCACCGGCCAGCCCGCCAGCCAGGTCAGCAGGTCCCCGGCGGCCGGCCACCCCGGCCCGGCCAGCGCCGCGAGCAGGCCCAGCACCGTGGCCGGCGCGACCGCCGGCGCGGCCAGCAGGTTGGCCGGCAGGGAGACCAGGCTGACCGTGCCGGACAACGCCACGACCAGCGGTGCGGTGGCCAGCCCCGCGGCCGCGGAGACCGCGAGCGCGTCGGCGAGCGGACCGGGCAGCCGCCGGGCGCGCAGCGCGCGCGACCAGGCCGGCGCCAGCAGCACGATCGCCGCGGTCGCGGCCACCGACAGCGCGAAGCCGGGGTCGCGCGCGAGCCCGGGACCGACCAGCAGCAGGACCGCCACCGCCGCGGACAGCGCGGGGACCGCCGCCCGGCTGCGCCCCGAGGCGAGGGCCAGCAGGGTGACCCCGCCCATCGCCGCCGCGCGCAGCACGCTGGGCTGCGGCCCGGCCAGCACCACGAACCCGACGAGCCCGGGCACGGCCACCAGTGCCTGCAGGCGGCGGTCCGCGCCGCGCAGCCGGAGTGGCCAGAGCAGCAGGGTCAGCACGATCGCGACATTGGCCCCGGACACGGCGGTGAGGTGCGCCAGCCCGGCCCGGCGGAACTCCTCGGTCAGCTGGGCGTCCATCCCGCGGGTGTCACCGACGACGAGCCCGGGCAGCAGCCCGGCCGGGCGGGCCGGCAGCACCCGGTCCGCCGAGGCGGCGAGCCCGGCGCGCACCGGTGCCGCCAGCCGCTGCAGACCGGCCGGGCCGGAGAGCTGCGTGGGCGGGGAGCGGGCGGACAGCAGCGCCACCACGTCGTCCCCGGGCTCGGCGGCGCGCACCGCGGCCCGGACCCGCAGCGACTGCCCGGCGCGCACCTGCTGCCACTCGGCGGCCGGCCCGAACAGCAGCACCGGCTGGCCGGCGACCGCCGTGCCATCGACGGCGGTCACGGTCGCCGGCAGCAGCACCCGCGGCTCGCCGGCGCCGGTGAGCGGGCGGGGGTCGGCGTCGGCCCGCAGCACCAGCCCGGCCACCCCGCCGTCGGCCGCCAGCCGGGTCAGCGGCGAACCCGCCCGCACGTCGGCCCGCACCGCGGCGACGGCGCAGACCGCGGCCAGCGCGGCCAGGCAGCCCGCCAGCAGCACGGTGCCTCGCCGGCCGCCCGTGCGGCCGCGCAGCAGCAACGGCACCAGGACGAGGGCGGCCCCGGCGGTCAGCGCGAGCGGTGCCGCCCCGAGCCGGGCCGTGAGCAGCGTGGCGACCCAGATCGTCGCCGCCGGCGGCACCAAGCGGAGGTCCAGCCAGGTCCACCGGCCCTCGTCGGTGCGACGGACCACCCGCAGGCTGCGCACGTCAGACCCGCAGCAGCGGTGCCAGCCGCGCATACAGCGCCGGGCCGATGCCGCTGACGTCGTCGAGCTGCTCGATCGCGGTGAACCGGCCGTGCTCCGTGCGGTGGTCGACGATCCGCTGGGCCAGCACGGGGCCGACACCGGGCAGCGCGTCGAGGTCGGCGACCGTGGCGGTGTTGAGGTCGACCGGGCCGGCAGCTGGTCCACCCGGGGTCGCCGCGGCGGGGGCGGCGGCGCCCGGCACGCCGACCGCGATCTGCTGGCCGTCGGTGACCACGGCCGCGGCGTTGACGGCGGCCGGGTCCGCCTCCGGCAGCAGGCCACCCGCGGCGGCCAGCGCATCGGCGACCCGGGCGCCCGGGGCGAGGGTGACCAGCCCGGGCCGGGCCACCTGCCCGACCACCGACACGACGACCGCGCTCCCGGTGCCCGTGGGCGCCGCAGGGTCCGGGGACCCGGTCGGCCGGGCCGCGGCGGCGGCGGCGGTCGGCTCCGGCGCCCGGGACGGCACCGGTTCGACGGCGGGCCGGTGCAGCCACGTCCAGCCCAGCACCGCCGCCGCGGCGACCAGCGCCGCCGCCCACAGCGCCCAGGCCGCCGGCCGGCCGGGCACGACCCGGGCGGTGCGGCCGGGGGCGCGGTGCCGGCCCAGCACCGGCAGCGCCGGGTCGCCGGTCAGCGGCGTCTCCCAGCGGTCGGGATCGGCCTCCGCGCCGTCGCCCGCGCCCTGGGGGTCGTCGGGGTCGGGGCGGTCCGGGTCGCCGGGGTCGTCGGGCACCCAGCCGCCGGACCGCTGCCCCTCCGCCAGCAGCGCACGCAGGCGGGCGCGGATGACGTCGGCGTCGTCGCTGCGGCGGGTGGAGGGGCGCACCCGGCGGACGCTAGGAGCGGTCCCCGACCCCCGGCCAGGTGTCCGGGCAGGTTGTGGACGGCGCCGCCCGTTGTGGACGGTGGGCGGCACGAGGACGGTCGTGGAGTCGACGGTGGGCCGGTGCCGACCCTGCCGCGCTCAGCGCCCGCCCAGCTCCTCGCCGCCCCGGCCCGGGCCGCCCCTGTCGCCCTGGTCCCGCGGCTCGTCTTGCCTCCGCGACTCGTCCTGCTCCCGCGGGTCGTCCTGCTCCCGCGGCGAGGGGTCGATGACCACCCCGACCGCCCCCGGGCCGACGTGCGCGCCGAGGGCCGCACCGAGCTCGCTGAGGTGCAGCTCCCGCACGGGGAGCCGGTCGGTGAGCTGGTCGGCCAGCCGCTGGGCCCGGTCGGGCGCGGCGAGGTGGTGCACCGCGACGTCGACCGGGGCGTCCCCGGCCACCTCGGCGGCGCGCTGCACCAGCCGGTGCAGCGCGCGGGTCGACGTGCGCACCTTCTCCAGGGCGCTGATCTGCCCGTCGGAGACGTGCAGGATCGGCTTGACCGCCAGCGCCGTGCCCAGCGCGGCGGCCGCGGTGCCGATCCGGCCACCGCGCCGCAGGTGCTCGAGGGTGTCGACGACGAACAGCGTGCGGGTGGCGGCGGCGGTGACCCGGGCGGCGGCCGCGGTCTCCTCGGCGGTCGCCCCCGCCGCGGCGGCCCGGGCCGCGGCGAGCACGGCGAAGCCGCTGCCCATCGCCGCCGACCGGGAGTCCAGCACGGTCACCAGGTGCTCGCCGACCGAGGCGGCGGCCAGCCGGGCCGCGTCCCAGGTGCCCGAGAGCTCCGCCGACAGGTGCACCGACACGATCCGCTCCGCGCCCGCGTCCAGCCGGGCCCGGTAAGCGGCGACGAAGTCACCGGGCGTGGGGCGCGACGTCGACACCTGACCACCGCGGACGGTCAGGGCGCGGGCTACCTCCTGGGAGGTGACGTCGCTGCCCTCCCGGCCCGATCGGCCGGCCAGCACCACGTACAGCGGCACCACGTGGACGCCGTACCGGTCGGCGAGCCCGACCGGCAGGTAGGCGGTCGAGTCGGTGACCACGGCCACCCGCCCGCCACCGGCGGGGCGGTGCCGGGCGGCGCTGGGGTCAGCCGGCCGCATCGGCGTCGGTGGTGGGCCCGGACGGCGCCTCCCCGGGGCCCGCGCCGACCGGCGCGAGCCCGCCCGCACCACCGGCTGCGTCCCGGGCGCCTGCTCCGGCCGGGAAGCCGTCCGGGGACGACGCCGGTGCCGACAGGTTGTGCCGCATCAGCCGCCAGCCCACGGTCTGGAAGTCCAGCTCGCTCCAGTGGCAGTTGCCCAGCGGACCGAACACCCGGCGGTGCTCGTGACCGAGACCCAGCAGCGCCTCGACCAGCCGGCCGGCCAGCCCGCCGTGGGTCACCAGGACCGCGACGTCGACCTCCGGCAGCGCGGCGACCGCGGCGAGGGCCCGGTCGGCGACGACCGCCGGCTCCTCCCCGCCCCGACCGCGCACCGCACCGCCGGCCACCCAGTCCGCGTACTGCTCGGGGTGCCGGTCGGCCACCTCGTCGCGGGTCAGCCCCTCCCACGAGCCGAGGCCGTGCTCGCGCAGGCGGGGGTCCAGGAGCACCGGGACCTCCAGCAGCGGAGCCAGGGCACCGGCGGTGTCGACGGCCCGCTGGAGGTCGCTGGAGACCAGCACCACCCGCTTGCCGCGGAGCGCCGCGGCCAGCAGCGGTGCGGTGCGGGCGGCCTGGGCGCGGCCCTCGTCGTCCAGGGGCGGGTCCAGCTGCCCCTGGAAGCGGCCGGCCGCGTTCCACTCGGTGCGCCCGTGCCGCCAGACCAGCAGCCGGCGCACCGGCGGGGTCGCGGGACCGGCGGTGGTCACCGGTCGGTGTCGACCGGCTCCGCCGCCCCGGTCTCGTCGTCACCGGCCACGTCGTCACCAGCAGCGTCGTCACCAGCACCAGCATCGTCGCCGGTGGCCGGCGCGGCGCCGGCCGCGGCGGGGGCGTGCTGGTCGACGAACGGGATGACCGGGCAGTCCTTCCACAGCCGCTCGAGGGCGTAGTAGGCCCGCTCCTCGGCGTGCTGGACGTGGACGACGACGTCGACGAAGTCCAGCAGCACCCAGCGGGACTCGGCGACGCCCTCGCGGCGGACCGGCTTGACGCCGTGCTCGCGCAGCCGGTCCTCCACCTCGTCGACGATGGACTGGACCTGCCGTTCGTTGGGTGCGGACGCCAGCACGAAGGCGTCGGTGATCGCCAGGCGGTCGCTGACGTCGACGATGGAGACGTCGGTCGCCAGCTTGTCCGCGGCAGCCTGCGCGGCGATCAGCGCGGTCTCGCGGGCCTCGGCCGAGGCGGTCATCGGGGTATCTCCTGCAGATCGGGGGACGGACCGTCCCCGGGGGCGGGGTCGTCGGGCAGCGCCGGCCGAGCCGGGGGGCCGCCGTCGGACGACGGGGGGATGTCGGGGGCGGCCGGCCGGGTCGGCGCGGTCGCGGCGCGCACACGGCCGCTGAGCAGGTGGCCGTTGCGGTCCCCGCGGTACAGCCGGCGCTTCTCGATGTACTGGACGACGCCGTCGGGCACGAGGTACCAGACCGGCATGCCGCGCTGCACCCGCGCGCGGCAGTCGGTGGAGCTGATGGCCAGCGCGGGCACCTCGACGAGGCTCACCGCGCCGTCGGGCAGGTCGGTGTCGGCCAGCTGGTACCCCGGCCGGGTGACGCCCACGAAGTGCGCCAGCTCGAAGAGCTTGTCGGTGTCCCGCCAGCTGACGATCTGGGCGAGCGCGTCGGCGCCGGTGATGAAGAACATCTCCGCGTCCGGGTGCAGTCGCCGCAGGTCACCCAGCGTGTCGATGGTGTACGTCGGACCTCCGCGGTCGACGTCCACCCGGCTGACCGAGAAGCGCGGGTTGGAGGCGGTGGCGATGACCGTCATCAGGTAGCGGTCCTCCGCCGGGCTCACCCCGCGGTCGGACTTCTGCCACGGCTCACCGGTCGGCACGAAGACGACCTCGTCGAGCCCGAACAGGCCCGCGACCTCGCTGGCGGCGACGAGGTGACCGTGGTGGATGGGGTCGAAGGTGCCGCCCATCACCCCGATGCGTCGTGCTGCCACCGATCGAGCCTATCCGCTCCCGCCGGAGCCGGTCTGCGGAGCACCGGCCCCGACGGGAGGGGAACGTACGGGGCGGAGTCGACCGGTCCCGGTTGCCCGGCCCGTTCGACGGCCGGCACCCCCGTGCCGCCGGCCGCCGGCAGCTCCTCCACCGCCACCCGACCGGCGGACCCGGTCGGACGTCGGCGGGCTCGATGCTGCCGTCCACGGGGCTCAACGCGGACGGTCGCGTCCGGTTACGGGCCGGGCTGCGGATTTCCGCTGACCGGCCGACGGCGCGCAACGCGTCCGCCCGGCCCGGGACGGGCACGGGGTCAGAGCGTGGTGACGAACTCCGCCAGCTGGGCGGCGTTGCGCACCTCGACCATGGGCACGACGTCGCGGTACCGGTCGGCCGCGGAGTCGCCGGTCCCCCACAGCCGGCGCGGCTCCGGGTTGAGCCAGTACGCGCTGCGGCTGCGCCGGACCAGGTCGGCGAGCACGGGCAGCCCCGGCTGGCGGAAGTTGGTGCGCCCGTCGCCGAGCACCAGCAGCGACGTCCGCGGTCCGACCGCCTCCGGCCAGCGCTCGGCGAACACCTCGAACGCGTTGCCGTAGTCGCTGTGCCCGTCGAAGGAGACGACGTCGGCCTCCCGGCCGATCCGGGCGACCGCGTCGACGACGTCCGCGCCGGGGGCGAAGAACCGGGTCACCTCGTCGGTGGAGTCGACGAACGCGAACGCCCGCACCCCGGTGAAGTGCTCGCGCAGCGCCTGGGTGAGCAGCAGCGTGAAGTGGCTGAACCCGGCCACCGACCCGCTGACGTCGCACAGCACCACCAGCTCCGGCTTGTGCACCACCCGGGGCCGGTGGTGGGTGACCAGCGGCATCCCGCCGGTGGCCAGCGACGCCCGCACCGTGCGCCGGAAGTCCAGCCGCCCCGCCCGGCCGGTGCGGCGCCGGGCCGACAGCCGGGCGGCCAGCCGGCGGGCGAGCGGGCCGACGGTGCGCCGCAGCTCGACCAGGTCCGCCTGCTGGGCGCGCAGGAAGTCGACCTGCTCGGCCAGCGGCTTGACCGCGTTGCGGGCCACCCGCTCCCGCCCCTTCTCCGCGGCCGTCCGCCGGCGCACCTCCGCCTCCACCGCCGCCGTGAACCCGGCCACCCGCTCCCGGGCCGTCTGCCGGGCCACCTGCTCGGCCAGCCCGCCGCGGTCGGCGCCGCCCAGCAGCCCGGCCACCAGCTGCGCGACCAGGGTGTCCGGCGACAGCGCGCGCAGCACCCGGTAGCTGAAGAACGACTGCCCGGACGGCGACGGCGCCCCGGCCCCCAGCCGGTCGACCGCCAGCCGGGCGAACCGGCGCAGCGCCTCGTCGTCGCCCTCGGCCAGCAGCCGCAGCAGCTCCGCGCGCATCGCCTCGGCCGCGGCGCCCGGCTCACCGACCCGGAGCGGTGCGTCACCGTCCGCGTCCGGTCCGCCGGCCGCGTCGACGGCCGGGTCGCCGGTCGGGTCGCCGTCCGCGCCCGGCCGGTCGGTCAGCGGCCACCACAGGTCGAACAGCACGTCGAACACCGGCCGTTGGGCCGCCCGGCGCAGCAGCACCGCCGCGAGACCGTGCCGGAGCTGATCGCGGTCCAGCAGGTCGACGGCGGTGAGCACCTGCGCGGCGTCCACCGCCTGGCTGATGCCCACCGGCACGCCGGCCTCGCGGACCGCCCGCACGAACCCGTCCAGGTGGCCGGCCAGCCCACCCGGGACGGCGGCCGCGCCGGGCGTCGTCATCAGTTCAGCTTCAGCTGCGCCGCGGCCCGGGCCTGGTCGCTGGCGTGCTTGAGCACCACGCCCAGGGTGGCCCCGACCGCCGCCTCGTCGAGGGTGTCCAGCCCGAGCGCGAGCAGCGTCTGCGCCCAGTCCAGCGTCTCGGAGATCGACGGCGACTTCTTCAGCTCCATCGCCCGCAGCGCCCGCACGGTGCGCACCAGCTGGTCGGCCAGCGCCGGGGCCAGGTCGGGCACCCGGGAGAGCACGATCTCCCGCTCCCGCTCGGCGCTCGGGTAGTCCAGCGCCAGGTACAGGCAGCGGCGCTTGAGCGCCTCGGACAGCTCGCGGGTCGCGTTGGAGGTGAGCACGACCAGCGGCCGCCGGGTCGCGGTGATCGTGCCGAGCTCGGGGATGGTCACCTGGAAGTCGCTGAGCACCTCCAGCAGCAGCCCCTCCACCTCGACGTCGGCCTTGTCGGTCTCGTCGATGAGCAGCACCGTCGGCTCGGTCCGCCGGATGGCGGTCAGCAGCGGCCGGGCGAGCAGGAACTCCTCACCGAAGACGTCGTCGTGCACGGCGTCCCAGTCGGCGCCCGCGCCGGTGCCCGCCCCCGCCGCGGAGATCCGCAGCAGCTGCTTCTTGTAGTTCCACTCGTACAGCGCCCGCGCTTCGTCCAGGCCCTCGTAGCACTGCAGGCGGATCAGCTCCGACCCGGTGGCCGCGGCCATCGCCTTGGCCAGCTCCGTCTTGCCGACCCCGGCGGGCCCCTCGACCAGCAGCGGCTTGCCCAGCCGGTCGGCGAGGAACACGGTCGTGGCGATCGCGTGGTCGGGCAGGTAGCCGGCCGCCGAGAGCCGCTGGGTCACGTCCGCCACGTCGGCGAACTGGGCGGCGTGGGTGGGCAGGGACATGCGGCTCCTCGACTCTGGGGAGACGTACGAGCGGTCAGCGGGTGTGGCCGTTGCCCGTCACGACGTAGGTGGTGGAGGTGAGCTCCGGCAGCCCCAGCGGGCCCCGGGCGTGCAGCTTCTGGGTGGAGATGCCGATCTCGGCGCCGAAGCCGAACTCACCGCCGTCGGTGAACCGGGTGGAGGCGTTGACCAGCACCGCCGCGGCGTCGACGCCCGCGGTGAAGTCGGCGATGGCCCGGGCCGAGTCGGCGACGATCGCCTCCGAGTGCCCGCTCCCCCACCGGCTGATGTGGTCCAGCGCCTGGGGCAGGTCGTCGACCACCCGCACGGCCATGTCCAGCGACAGGTACTCGGTCGCCCAGTCCTCGTCGGTGGCCGGCACGACCGCGTCGTGCGCGGCGCGGGCCGTCTCGTCGCCGTGCAGGGTCACGCCGGCCTCGGCCAGCGCGGTCAGCAGCCGCGGCAGGAACGGGACGTCGCGGTGCACCAGCAGCGTCTCCGCGGAGTTGCAGACGCTCACCCGGTGGGTCTTGGAGTTGAGCACGATCGCCTCGGCCATCGCGGCGTCCGCGGAGGCGTCGACGTAGACGTGGCAGTTGCCGACGCCGGTCTCGATCACCGGCACCGTCGACTCGGTGACCACCCGCTGGATCAGCGAGGCGCCGCCGCGCGGGATGACCACGTCGACCAGCCCGCGGGCGTTGAGCAGCTCGCCCACCGACGCGCGGTCGGCCGGCAGCAGCGCGACGGAGCCGGCGGGCAGCCCCGCCTTCTCGGCGGCCTCGGTGAGCACGGTGACCAGCGCGGTGTTCGTGCGGTGCGCCGACGCCGACCCGCGCAGCAGCGCCGCGTTGCCGCTCTTCAGGCACAGCCCGGCGGCGTCGACGGTCACGTTCGGGCGGGCCTCGTAGACGATCCCGACCACGCCCAGCGGCACCCGCACCTGGCGCAGCTGGAGGCCGTTCACCAGCGTCGAGCCGCGGACGACGTCGCCCACCGGGTCGGGCAGCGACACCAGGTGCCGCAGCGCGTCGGCGACCCCGCGCAGCCGGGGCAGGTCCAGCCGGAGCCGGTCCAGCATCGCCGCCGGGGTGCCTCCGGCCGCCGCTGCCTCCATGTCGGTGGCGTTGGCGTCGAGCACCTCGTCGGCGCGCTCGACCAGGGCGTCGGCCATCGCGAGCAGCGCGGCGTCCTTGGTCTCGGTCGGCAGCGTGCGCAGCACGCGGGCCGCCTCGCGGGCCCGGGTGGCTGCGTCACCGATCAGCGGGAAGTCAGCGGCGGACACGGGTCGAGGTTACGCGGGCGCGCAGCCCCCTGGCCCGGACGGCGGCCGTGCTGCCGTGGTCGGCGCACCCGTCGACGCCCAGGAGGACGCCGTGCCCGTCGAGCTGCCGGACCCGAGGGGCTCCCCCGGCCCGAGGTCCACCGCCAGGTCGTGGCGTCGGGCGAGCCCGACCTGCTGGTCGAGGTCGAGGCGGTCGCCGTCCTGCCGTGAGCTCAGCTGCGCAGCGCGCGCAGCACCCGCTTGCGGGCCTCGCCGGTGAGCCGGTCGACGAACAGCTTCCCGTCGAGGTGGTCGACCTCGTGCTGCAGGCAGCGCGCCATCAGCCCGGTGCCCTCCAGCCGCAGCGGCTCGCCGTGCACGTCGAAGCCCTCGGCCACGCAGTGCATCGCCCGCACGGTGGGCGCGTACAGCCCCGGGATCGACAGGCAGCCCTCGTCGTCGTCCTGGGTCTCCTCGGACCGCTCGGTGATCACCGGGTTCACCATGTGCCCGATCACGCCGTCGACGTTGTAGGAGAAGATCCGCAGCCCGACGCCGATCTGCGGGCCGGCGACCCCGGCGCGGCCGGGGTTGTCGACGGTCTCCTCCAGGTCACGGATGAGCGCGGCGAGGTCCTTGTCGAACGAGCGCACGGGGTCGGCGGGCGTGCGGAGCACCGGGTCGCCGATCTCGCGGATGGGGCGGATCGTCACGGCGACAGTCTGTCAGCCGACGAATGCACTGGTCGGCCTCCACCCCCGGTCCGCTCCTCGCTCGCAGAGCTCGCTGCGATGCTCCCGGCGGTGTCAGCCGACGAACCGGCGGCCGACCAGCACCATCTCGTCCCGGTGCACCACCTCGCGCCGGTGCTCCGGGTCGAGGTCGCCGCTCTTGCGGCCGAGCAGCGCCGGCATCTCCGCGGCGTCGTACGCGACCAGGCCGCGGGCGACCACCACGCCGTCCGGCCCGACCAGCTCCACCGGGTCGTCGGCCAGGAACGAGCCGCTGATCGCGGTGATCCCGGCGGCCAGCAGCGAGGCGTGCCGCTCGCGTACCGCCCGCACCGCGCCGTCGTCGAGCACCAGCCGCCCGCGCGGGCTGCTGGCGTAGCGCAGCCAGAACTGCCGGGCCGAGGGACGCCGGCCGCTCGCGGCGAACAGCGTGCCGACCCGCTCCCCCGCCAGCGCGGCGCCGGCCTGCGGGGTGGAGGTGACCACCACCGGCACCCCGGCGGAGGCGGCGATGAACGCGGCTTCCACCTTGGTGGCCATGCCGCCGGTGCCCACGCCGTTGCGGCGGGCCGACCCCAGGGTGACCGCGGCCAGGTCGGCGCGGCTGCGGACCGTGTCGACCAGCTGCGCCGGGCCGGTGCGCGGGTCGCCGTCGTAGACGCCGTCGACGTCGGACAGCAGCACCAGCGCGTCGGCGACCGCGACGTGCGCGACCAGCGCCGCCAGCCGGTCGTTGTCGCCGAACCGGATCTCCTCGGTGGCGACGGTGTCGTTCTCGTTGACGATCGGCAGCACGCCCAGCGCCAGCAGCCGCTCGACGGTCTGCCGGGCGTTCCGGTAGTGGCTGCGCCGGGTGAGGTCGCCGGCGGTCAGCAGCACCTGCCCGACGGTGACGTCATGCGCGGCGAAGGCCTCGGCGTAGGTCTGCACCAGCCGGAGCTGGCCGACGCTGGCCGCCGCCTGGGCGGTGGCCAGGTCGCGCGGGCGGCTGTCGATCCCCAGCGGGGCCAGCCCCGCGGCGATCGCGCCGGAGGAGACCAGGACGACCTCGCGGCCGGCGGCACGCAGCGCGCCGAGGACGTCGACGAGCGCCCGCAGCCGCTCGGTGTCCAGGCCCCCGGGCAGGGTGGTCAGCGACGACGAGCCGACCTTCACCACCACCCGGGAGGCCCCGGCGATCTCCGCCCGCACGCTCAGCGCCCCTCGTCGTCCTCGAAGAAGGACTGGTCGAGGGACCCGTCGGCCTCGGCCAGCTCGTAGGGCACCCGGCGGGCCTTCTTGGCCGCCAGCCGCTCCTCGGCGCTGATCCGGTGGTTGTTCTCCAGCCGGACGTCCGAGCCCCGACCGCCCAGCCCCGCCATCTGCTCGGCGTCGAGCGTGCCGGCGGGCAGCGTCGGCTCCCAGTCGAAGGTGACGTCGCCGACGGTGACCGCGTCGCCGGGGACGGCGCCGGCCTTGGCCAGCGCGTCCTCGACACCGAGCCGGTTGAGCCGGTCGGCGAGGAAGCCGACCGCCTCGTCGTTGTTGAAGTCGGTCTGCCGGATCCACCGCTCGGGCTTCACGCCGCGGACCAGCCAGCCGTCGGTGCGCGGGTCGGGCTCGACGGTGAAGCCGCTGTCGTCGACCGCGCGCGGGGTGAGGGTGATCCGCACCGGCTCGGGCTCGGGCAGCGTCGTGCGGTACTGCTCGACCTCACGGGCCAGCGCGTAGCTCAGCGCGGGCAGGCCCTCGCCGGTGGCCACGCTGATCGCGAACACCTGCAGGCCGCGGGCCTCGAGCGTCTCGCGCACCAGGTCGACCAGGTCCCGGGCGTCCGGGACGTCGATCTTGTTGAGGACGGCGATGCGCAGCCGGCCGACCAGGTCGAGCTCCTCGCCGCCGTACTCGCGCAGCTCGTGCTCCAGCGCATCGATGTCGCTCTCCGGGTCGCGGCCGGGCTCCATGGTGGCCATGTCGACCACGTGCACCAGCACCGCGCAGCGCTCGACGTGCCGGAGGAACTCCAGCCCGAGGCCCTTGCCGGTCGAGGCGCCGGGGATCAGCCCGGGCACGTCGGCCATCGTGTAGGTGACGTCGCCGGCGCGGACGACGCCCAGCTGCGGCACCAGCGTGGTGAACGGGTAGTCGGCGATCTTGGGCCGGGCGGCGCTCATGGCGGCGACCAGCGAGGACTTCCCCGCCGACGGGAAGCCGACCAGGCCGACGTCGGCGATGCTCTTGAGCTCCAGCACCGCGGAGACGGAGTCGCCGGGCTCGCCGAGCAGCGCGAAGCCGGGCGCCTTGCGCCGGGAGTTGGCCAGCGCGGCGTTGCCGAGCCCGCCCTTGCCGCCGTGCGCGAGCACGACGCGGGTGCCCGCACCCATCAGGTCGGCGACGACCTCGCCGTCGATGGACACCACGGTGCCCTCGGGTACGCGGAGGACCTTGTCCTCGCCGCGGCCGCCGTTCTTGAAGTCGCCGGCGGCCTGCTTGCCGTTGCCCGCCTTCTGGTGCGGCGAGTGGTGGAAGTCCAGCAGGGTGTGCGCGTTGGGGTCGACCTCGAGGACGACGTCCCCGCCGTCCCCGCCGTTGCCCCCGTCGGGACCGCCGAGCGGCTTGAACTTCTCCCGGTGGACCGAGCTGACCCCGTTGGCGCCGTTGCCGGCGGACACGTGGATCGTCACGCGATCGACGAAAGCGGCCATGGTCGCCGCCTCTCTGCTGCTGCTGAAAGTGGAACGGGTGGCGGTGCCTGTCGGCACCGCCACCCGGGCAAAGCTGTGCGGCCTCGTCCGGGGACGAGGTCCTGATCAAACGGCGACGGGCTCCGCGGCAGCCACCGTCTCGATGGAGACCACGCGACGCCCGCGGCGGTGGCCGAAGGTCACCGCGCCCGGGAGGAGGGCGAACAGGGTGTCGTCCTTGCCGCGGCCGACCCCCAGACCCGGGTGGAAGTGGGTGCCGCGCTGGCGGACGATGATCTCGCCCGCCTTCACGACCTGGCCGCCGAAGCGCTTGACGCCGAGGCGCTGCGCGTTCGAGTCGCGGCCGTTGCGGGAGGACGAGGCGCCCTTCTTGTGTGCCATGTCGTCGTCAGCCCTTCGTGATGTCGCGGACCACGACGCTGGTCAGGGGCTGACGGTGCCCCTGCCGCTTGTGGTAACCCGTCTTGTTCTTGAACTTGTGGATCTTGATCTTCGGGCCCTTGCCGTGCTCGACGATCTCGCCGGTCACGGTCACGCCGGCCAGCGCCTGCGCGTCGGTGGTGACGGTGTCGCCGTCGACCAGCAGCAGGGCCGGGAGGGTGACGGAGTCACCGGCCTCCCCGCTCAGGCGGTTGACGGTGAAGGTGTCACCGACAGCCACCTTGTGCTGCGTTCCACCGGCCTTGACGACTGCGTACACCACTGACTCCTCGATCGGTTCTCTGCTGTCCTGGGCGACCGGCACGATGACCTGCGATGACGCGCGGGTCGTCGGGCTGGCCGGTGCTGGACGGGCTGCACGCGCGCGCCGGGGAGCACCTTCCGGTGCCCAGGCCCAGGGCGCAGCAACCCGACCAGCGTACCCGAGGTGGAGGAGCGGGGTCGAACCCTCCCCTCCACCCGGGCGCGGTTCCTGTTACGCCGGCGGGCCGGCAGGTCGGGACGCCGCACGGCGGCGCCGCGGCCGGGCCACGACCGCGGCCGGCTCGGCGGCCGGCTGCGCCTCGGCGACCGGCACGGCCGGCTCCTCCGGGACGAGGACCGCCGGCGCCTCGGGCACCGCCAGGTCCGCGGGCACGGCCAGGTCCTCGGGCACGGCCAGGTCCGTGGGCGCGGCGGTGACGGTGTCGGCCACCGGGGCGGCCTCCCCGTCCTCGTCGACCGCGGCGGCCACGGGCTCGGCCTCCTCGACCACCGGGGCGGTCCCGGCGGCCAGCGCGGCCAGCGCGGCCTCCGGGCTCGCGGCGGCGGGCTCCGCGGTCTCGCCGTCCTCGTCGACCGTGGTCACGGTCCCCTCGGCGGTGGGCTCCCCGGTCACGGTCTCCTCGGCGACGGGCTGCCCGGTGGGCGCGACCTCGTCGGCGACCGCGGTCACCTCGTCGTCCGCGGGCTCGTCGTCCGTGCCCTCGTCGTCGCGACCGCCGTCCAGCGCGGCGGCGTCCTCGGCGGCCCGGGCCTCGCCCGACTGACCGCGGCCACGGCGCCCGCGGCGACGGCCGCTGCGGCCGGAGCCGGTGCCCTCGGTCGCGGCCTCGCCCTCGGCGCCCTCGGGCGCGGCCTCGGCCGGCGCGGCGGTCTCGGCGACCACGGGCTCGGCGTCCTTGACGCCGGAGCGCTGCTGGTCGCGGTTGCGGCCACCGCCGCTCCCGCTGCCGCCGCCGTTGCCCCCGTTGCCGTGGGAGTGCCCGCCGCCGTTGCCGCCGTTGCCCTTGCGCTTGTCGTCGACCGGCTCGGTGTGCACGACGATCCCGCGGCCGCGGCAGTGCTCGCAGGGCTCGGAGAAGACCTCGAGCAGGCCCTGGCCGACCCGCTTGCGGGTCATCTGCACCAGGCCCAGCGAGGTCACCTCGGCGACCTGGTGCTTGGTGCGGTCCCGGCCCAGGCACTCGGTGAGCCGCCGCAGCACGAGGTCGCGGTTGCTCTCCAGCACCATGTCGATGAAGTCGATGACGATGATCCCGCCGATGTCGCGCAGCCGGAGCTGGCGGACGATCTCCTCGGCGGCCTCGATGTTGTTGCGGGTGACGGTCTGCTCGAGGTTGCCGCCGCTGCCGGTGAACTTGCCGGTGTTGACGTCGATGACCGTCATCGCCTCGGTGCGGTCGATGACCAGCGAGCCGCCCGAGGGCAGCCACACCTTGCGGTCCAGCGCCTTGGCCAGCTGCTCGTCGATCCGCAGGTCGCGGAACACGTCACCGGTGCCGGTGTAGCGCTGCAGCCGCTCGGACAGCTCCGGGGAGACGTGCGCGACGTAGGCCTCGACGGTGTCCCAGGCGTCGTCGCCCTGCACGACCAGCCGCTTGAAGTCCTCGTTGAAGACGTCGCGGATGACCCGGATGGCGAGGTCCGGCTCGCCGTACAGCAGCGTCGGCGCGCTGCTGGTCGAGGACGCCTTGGTCTGGATGACCTCCCACTGCGCCTGCAGCCGGGCGACGTCGCGGGTGAGCTCCTCCTCCGAGGCGCCCTCCGCGGCGGTCCGGATGATCACGCCGGCGTCGTCCGGGACGATCTTCTTGAGGATGTCCTTGAGCCGGGTGCGCTCCTTGTCCGGGAGCTTGCGGCTGATGCCGGTCATCGAGCCGCCGGGCACGTAGACCAGGAACCGGCCGGGCAGGTTGACCTGCTGGGTGAGCCGGGCGCCCTTGTGGCCGATCGGGTCCTTGGTCACCTGGACCAGGACCTTGTCGCCGCTCTTGAGCGCGGTCTCGATCGACCGCTGCTTGCCGGACAGGCCGGCGGCGTCCCAGTTGACCTCACCGGCGTACAGGACGGCGTTGCGCCCCTTGCCGATGTCGACGAACGCCGCCTCCATGCTGGGCAGCACGTTCTGCACGCGGCCCAGGTAGACGTTGCCGGCGAAGGACTGCGACTGCGCCTGGGTCACGTAGTGCTCGACCAGCACGTCGTCCTCGAGGACGGCGATCTGCGTGCGCTCGCCCTGCTGCCGGATGACCATCGCCCGGTCGACCGCCTCGCGGCGGGCCAGGAACTCGCTCTCGGAGAGGATCGGCGCCCGGCGGCGGCCGTCGCTGCGGCCCTCCCGGCGGCGCTGGCGCTTGGCCTCCAGGCGGGTGGAGCCGGCGACGCCGCGGACGTCGTCGTCGCTGGAGGTGCGACCGGTGCGGCCGGCCCGCTCCGGGCGGTCGTCGTCGTCGGTGGTGGTGCTGCTGTCGTCGGCGCCGGCCTCACCGGTGCCCCGGCGACGGCGGCGACGCCGGCGGCGGGTGCTGGAGCCGCTGCCGGCCTCGCCCTGCTCGTCGTCGTCCTCGTCCGCGTCGGCGGAGTCGGTGTCCGGCTCCTCGGCGCGCTCGTCGGGAGCCTCGTCGGCCGCGCCGTCCTCGGCGTCCTCGGCGGTCGCGTCACCGGACTCGTCGTCGCCCTCGTCGCCGGCCCGGCCCCGGCCGCGGCCACGCCGGCCCCGGCGCCGGCGGCGGCTGCCGCTCCCGGAGGCGTCGTCGCCGTCGCGGTCGTCCCGGTCGTCCTGCTCGTCGGCGTCGCGGTCCTCGGTGAGCTCGTCGGCCTCCGGCTCCACGGCCGGCGCGTCGGCGGCCGGGCGGCGCCGGCTGCGGCTGCGCCGCGGCGCGGGCGCGTCCTGCTCGTCGAGCGGGGTCTCCTCGACCACGTCGTCGGCGGGCACCGGCGACTCGGCCACGGGGCGCCGGCTGCGGCGGCGCGGGGCGGCGACCTCCGGCTCGGGCGCGACGAAGGTCGGCACGAACGGCGCGGCCAGCGGGGCGCTGAACGGGGCCGCGGCCGGCGGGGCGACCGAGTCGGGGTCGGCGGGTAGCGCCGGGCGGGTGGCCCGCCGGCGCGGGCGGGCCGTGACGGTGGTGGGCTCGGGCGAGCTGAACTGGGCCCCGAAGCGGGGCCCCTCCGGCTCGGGCTCGGGCTCCGGCTCCGGGGCGACCTCGGGCGCGGGCTCGGCGGCGAGGGCCTCGGCCTCGCCGTCGGCCTCCTCGTCCGGCTCCGGTTCGGTGGGCTCCCCCACCGGGGGCTCCACCGGGGGCTCCGCCGGGGTCTCGGGCGCGACGTCCGGCGGCGTGGGGTCTTGGGCCTCGGGAGCGCCGGGGGCGTCCTCGGCCAGGCCCGTGGCGGGGGTGTCGTTCTCGTCGATGCGGTCGGCCACGAAGGGCTCGCCTCCTGGTGCGCTCCCGGGCGCCGATCGTCTCCGACTGGCGGCCGCGCAGGAGCGCGGGTTGGGCGGGTCGGGCGGCCGCACGGGGTGCGGCGGGTCGGCCCGGCCCGCGAAGTCTGATCGCGCCCCGGCCGGTGCGGCTGGGGCCCGGTGGTGCAGCTGGACAGCGGGTCTTGCGGTGGTGCGGAGATCAGCGGGGTCGCGCCACGGCTGGCAGACGTGTCGCGTGACGGCGTCCGGCGGTCTCCCGGCTCTGGCCGGTCAGACCGGCGCGCTCTCCTCCTGGCAGCAGGAGCGCACCACGCGGTCGGGACCGAGCGGATCAGCGACCGCACCGGTGCCGTCGAGCCGGCCCTGCGCCTCTCGCACGGCCCTGGCGGGCGACGGCGGGCGCAGGTCGGCGACGGCAGCCAAGGCGGCCACCACGTCGTCCGGTCGCACGGTCGGCGTGAGCTGACGTACGACCACCTCGAGTATGGCACAACCTGTTCCGCCGGACACCGCAGCGGAGACGACGGCGGCGCGGGCGTCGACGTCCTTGGTGCCGTTCTTGGTCCGCTTGGTGACCAGCACCTGGTCGGCGGCCAGCAGCCGGTCGACGGCCGCGGACAGCTCGGCCGGCTCGATGCCGGGGAGGTCGATCCGCCAGCGGGTGGCGTCCAGCCGGTCGGCCAGCGAGCCGGTCCCCTCCCCCGCCTCGACGCACTCGAGCACGTCGATGCCCGGGGGCAGCGAGGCGTCCAGCGCCGCGCGCACCTGCTCGGGGTCGCGGCGCTCGGCGAGGCCGATCTCGAAGTACTCGGCCTCCGAGGCGGCACCCGTGGGCGCCGCGCCCATGTAGCTGATCTTCGGGTGCGGGCTGAAGCCGGCGGAGAACGCCATCGGCACCTGGGCGCGCCGCAGCGCCCGCTCCAGGGCGCGGGCGAGGTCGCGGTGCGAGGCGAACCGGAGCGGGCCCCGCTTGGTGTAGCGCAGCCGCAGCTTCTGCACCGTGGGCGGCGGGGGCGGCCCCTCCGGCATGCGGGCCATCAGCGGCCCACCACGCTCAGCGGCAGCAGGCTTCGGCCCGTGGGCCCGATCTGGATCTCGGTGCCCATCGTCGGGCACACGCCGCAGTCGTAGCAGCCGGTCCAGCGGCAGTCGCCGACCTCGTCCTCCGAGATCGCGTCCTGCCAGTCCTCCCAGAGCCACTCCTTGTCCAACCCGGAGTCCAGGTGGTCCCAGGGCAGCACCTCGTGCTCGGTGCGCTCGCGGGTGGTGTACCAGTCCAGGTCCACGCCGAAGGGCGCCAGCTCCTGGGTCGCGGCGGTGACCCACCGGTCGTAGGAGAAGTGCTCGCTCCAGCCGTCGAAGTGGCCGCCGTCGCGCCAGACGCGCTCGATGACCCGGCCCACGCGGCGGTCGCCGCGGGACAGCAGCCCCTCGATCACGCCGGGCTTGCCGTCGTGGTACCGCAGCCCGATCGACCGGCCGATGCGGCGGTCGGCGTTGATCGCCTCGCGCAGCACCCTGAGCCGGTGGTCGATGGTCTCGGCGCTGGCCTGCCCGGCCCACTGGAACGGGGTGTGCGGCTTGGGCACGAAGCCACCGATGGAGACCGTGCAGCGGATGTCCTTGGAGCCGCTGGCCTCGCGGCCGGCCCGGATGACCTCGACCGCGAGCTCCGCGATCTCCAGCACGTCCTCGTCGGTCTCGGTGGGCAGACCGCACATGAAGTAGAGCTTCACCTGGCGCCAGCCGTTGGCGTAGGCGGTGGTGACGGTGCGGACCAGGTCCTCCTTGGACACGGTCTTGTTGATCACCCGGCGGATCCGCTCGCTGCCGCCCTCGGGGGCGAAGGTGAGCCCGGACCGGCGGCCGTTGCGCGACAGCTCGTTGGCCAGCGTCACGTTGAACGCGTCGACCCGGGTGCTCGGCAGCGACAGGCCGGTGTTGGTGCCCTCGTACCGGTCGGCGAGCTCCTTGGCGATCTGCCCGATCTCGGAGTGGTCGGCGGAGCTCAGCGAGAGCAGGCCGACCTCCTCGTAGCCGGTGGCCTTGAGGCCGGCGTCGACCATCGAGCCGATCCCGGTGATGGTCCGCTCGCGCACCGGGCGGGTGATCATCCCGGCCTGGCAGAACCGGCAGCCGCGGGTGCAGCCGCGGAAGATCTCCACGCTCATCCGCTCGTGCACGCTCTCGGCCAGCGGGACCAGCGGCTGCTTCGGGTACGGCCACTCGTCGAGGTCCATGACGGTGCGCTTGCCGATCCGCGCCGGGACGTCGTCCCGGGTGCGCAGGACGCCGGCGATCGTGCCGTCGCCGGCGTAGGTGACCGCGTAGAAGCGGGGCACGTAGACGCCCTCGACCCGGGCCAGCCGGGCCAGCAGCTCGACCCGCCCGCCGGGGCGGCCCTGCTCCTTCCAGGCGGCCACGACGTCGGTGATGTCGCCGACGACCTGCTCGCCGTCGCCGAGGACGGCGCAGTCGACGAAGTCGCTGACCGGCTCGGGGTTGAAGGCGGCGTGCCCGCCGGCGACGACGACCGGGTGCGACTCGTCGCGGTCGACCGCGTGCAGCGGGACCCCGGCCAGGTCGAGCGCCTCGAGCAGGTTGGTGTAGCCGAGCTCGGTGGCGAAGCTGACGCCGAGCAGGTCGAAGTCGGCCACCGGGCGGTGCGCGTCGACGGTGAACTGGCCGACGCCGTGCTCGCGCATGAGCGCGGCCAGGTCGGGCCAGACGGCGTAGGTGCGCTCGGCGAGCGCATCGGGGCGCTCGTTGAGCACCTCGTAGAGGATCATGAGGCCCTGGTTGGGCAGCCCGACCTCGTACGCGTCGGGGTACATGAGCGCCCAGTGCACGGCGACGTCCTCCCAGGGCTTCACCTGGGCGTTCAGCTCACCGCCGACGTACTGGATGGGCTTGCCGACCTGGGCCAGCAGCGGCTCGAGGCGGGGGTACAGGGACTGTCCAGTCATGGCAGGTCCCAGGGTAGACGGCGGGGCCCCGTCGTCCGAGGCCCCGCCGCGGTTCAGCCGAGCTGGGGGAAGAAGATCCCGATCTCGCGCGCGGCCGACTCGGGCGAGTCGGAGCCGTGCACGATGTTGTTCTGGACCTCGAGGGCGAAGTCGCCGCGGATGGTGCCCGGGGCCGCCTTGACCGGGTCGGTGGCGCCGGCCAGGGCGCGGAACGCCTCGATGGCGCGCGGGCCTTCGACGACCAGGGCCATCAGCGGCCCGCTGGTGATGAACTCGACGAGCGAGCCGAAGAACGGCCGCTCGCGGTGCTCGGCGTAGTGGGTCTCGGCGACCTCGGCGGTCAGCGTGCGCAGCTCGGCGGCGACCAGGCGCAGGCCCTTCGCCTCGAGGCGGGTGAGGACCTGACCGACCAGGCCGCGGGCGACGCCGTCGGGCTTGACCAGGACGAGCGTGCGCTCGGCAGTGGGTGCAGACACGGGTCGGGAGCGTACGGCACCCCGGGCGTCAACCCAGGTTGACAGGACGTCGGCGTCAACCTAAGTTGACAGCCATGGCCTCCCCTACCGACGTCACCACCGCCGCCGCGGCCGACGACCCGGACACCGGGCTGCGCGCCGTCCGCGCCCTGCGCGAGCTCGCCGACCGGCTCGAGGTGCTCCAGGTCGGCAACGCCCGCGCCCGCGGCTGGTCGTGGCAGCAGATCGCCGAGGCCCTCGGCGTGACCCGGCAGGCCGTCCACAAGAAGCACGCCCGCAGCAGGAAGGACGACTGACGTGTTCGAACGCTTCACCCACGAGGCCCGGCAGGCCGTCGTCGCCGCCCAGGAGGAGGCCCGCGCGCTGCGGGCCGGGCGGATCGAGCCGGTGCACCTGCTCCTCGCCCTCACCCGCGACCCGGGCCGGGCCGGCGAGGTGCTCCGCGCGACCGGGGTGACCCACCCCGACCTCCGGGCGGCGCTCGGCCGGTCCGGTGGCGCGCTGGACCCGGACGCGCTCGCGGCGGTGGGCATCGACCTCGACCAGGTGCGGGCGGCCGCCGAGGCGGCGTTCGGCCCGGGCGCGCTCGAGCGGGGCGCCGAGGGCACCGCCGGGCACCTCCCCTTCACCGACGGCGCCAAGCGTGCCCTGCAGGAGTCGCTGCGCGCCGTCCTGCAGAAGGGCGGCCCCCGCCGCGAGCGGGCGATCGATGGCGCGGCGGTGCTCGCCGGGGTCCTGGCCGTCGCCGACCCCGTGGTCGACCGGGTCCTGCGGCAGCTGGGCACCGACGCCGACCGGCTGCGCACCGAGCTCGGGGACGCCTCGGCCGCCTGAGCGCTACCCGCCGATGTCCAGGCGGGCCATGTGCCGCCAGAGCTCCTGGTCGCGCTCGCTCAGCCCGTTCCAGCAGTCGTAGCTGGACCGGGCGTGCAGCTCCTGGGCCCGCTGCTCGACCACGTCGGACAGGATCCGCCAGCGCAGCCGGGCCGCGTTGGCCGCGATGGTCTGGCTGATCGGCCCGCCCGGGGCGATCGGCGGCTCCCCGGTCGGCCGGCGAGCGGCCGACCTCGTGTCGTGCGCGCCCCCGCAGCAGCTGCTGTGATCCTGCACGGCGCTCTCCCCTCGTGCGCCCCGGCACCTGGTGTCGCCGGGGGTCCACCGCCAGCTTCGGCCCGCGGCGGGCCGGGCTGCAGGCCGGGCGCGGGGACGCCCCTCGACCGGGTGAGGGTGGTGACGGCCGGTGACGCTCAGCCGGCGGGCGGCGGCGCCGGCGGCGGGCCGAACGGCGAGCCGAGCAGCTCCTTGCGCACCTGGAGCAGGTACAGCCAGATGAGCAGGAAGACCCCGGCCACCAGCCACATCGCCGAGCCGAGGAACCCGGTGAGCACCAGCGGCACCTGCAGCGCCGTGCCGATGAGCAGGCCGCGCGGCTTGCGCTGGACGCCACTGGCCAGGATGAGCACCACCGCCAGCACGAGCACCGCGGCGGTCTGCCAGCCGGCCAGCCCGCCGCCGCTCTGCGCCAGCCCGCGGGGCACGAACAGCACCGAGAGGCCCTCGAGCACCAGGATCCCGGCCGCCGCGCCGTTGAGCGCCCTGCCGGCCCGGACCGGGTCCGGGGCCGTCACCGCTCCTCCTCGCTGACGCTCGTCGGGGCGGTGACCCGAGGTGCTCTGCCCATGCGTGACCTCGCGAGCTCGGTCACGACCGGTTCGCCAGCAGCAGGGAGCGGGCCTCCCCGGCGGTGATCACGCTGCCGGTGACCAGCACGCCCGAGCCGCCGAGGGCGTCGTCCGGACCCGCCTCGGCCAGCTCGATCGCCGACTCCAGCGCGTCGAGGAACCGCGGGTGCACGCTCACCCGGTCGGCGCCGAAGACGTCGACCGCCAGCGCGCCCAGCTCGTCGGCCGGCATGGCCCGCTCGGAGCTGTTCTGCGTGACGACCAGCTCGGCGCACAGCGGCTCGAGCGCCGCGAGGATGCCGGAGACGTCCTTGCCGCGGACGCAGCTGACCACGCCGACCACCCGGGTGAAGTCGAACGACTCCCGCACCGCCTCGACGGTGACCTCCATGCCGCCGGGGTTGTGCGCGGCGTCGATCAGCACGGTCGGGGAGGTGCGCACCCGCTCCAGCCGGCCCGGCGACCGGACGGCGGCGAACGCCTCGCGGACGACGTCCTGCGCGATCGGCCCGCTGGCCGCGCCCGCTCCCAGGAACGCCTCGACGGCGGCCAGCGCGACCGCGGCGTTCTGCGCCTGGTGGGCGCCGAACAGCGGCAGGTAGACCTCGTCGTACTCACCGCCGAGCCCCTGCAGCCGCACCTGCTGGCCGCCCACGGCGACCCGGCGCTCCAGCACGCCGAACTCGGTGCCCTCGCGGGCGACCGTGGCCTCCACCTCGATGGCCCGGCGCACCAGCGCCTCGAGCGCACCCGCCGGCTGGTGGGCCAGCACGGCGACCGACTCGGGCTTGATGATCCCGGACTTCTCGGTGGCGATGCTGGCGACGTCCGGCCCGAGGTACTCGGCGTGGTCCAGCGACACCGGGGTGACGACGGCGACCCGCGCGTCGACGACGTTGGTCGCGTCCCAGGTGCCGCCCATGCCGACCTCGACCACCGCCACGTCGACCGGGGTCTCGGCGAACGCGGCGTAGGCCAGCCCGACCATGACCTCGAAGAACGACATCGGCACGCCGCCGCCGTCGACCATCTGCACGTAGGGGGCGATGTCGTCGTAGGTCTCGACGAACCGCTCCGCGCTGATCGGCTCGCCGTCGATGACGATCCGCTCGCGCACGGTCTCCAGGTGCGGGCTGGTGAACCGGCCGACGCGCAGCCCGAACCCGCGCAGCAGCTCGTCGACCATGCGCGCCGTCGTCGTCTTGCCGTTGGTGCCGGTGACGTGGACGACGGGGAACGCGCGGTGCGGCGAGCCGAGGAGGTCGACGAGGGCGTTGATGCGGGTCAGGGACGGCTCGAGCCGGTTCTCCGGCCAGCGCGCCAGGAGCTCCTGCTCGACCCGGGCCAGTTCGGGGGAACCGGCCCCCTGCCCTGGGGAAACTGAGGTGCTCATCGCTCTTAGGATGCCAGTCATGGCAGCCGACATCTCAGCCCCCGACAGCACCGCTCCGGGAGCCCCTGCCGGCGTACCCGACAAGCCGACCCTCGACGGGCTCGAGGCGACCTGGGTCGCCCGCTGGGCCGAGCAGCGCGTCTACGAGTTCGACCGGTCCGCCGCGCTGTCCGCGCCGCGGGCGCAGACCTACGCGATCGACACCCCGCCGCCGACCGCGAGCGGGTCGCTGCACGTCGGGCACGTGTTCAGCTACACGCACACCGACATCATCGCCCGCTACCAGCGGATGCGCGGCAAGCACGTCTTCTACCCGATGGGCTGGGACGACAACGGCCTGCCCACCGAGCGCCGGGTGCAGAACTACTACGGCGTCCGCTGCGACCCCTCGCTCCCCTACGACCCGTCGTTCACCCCGCCGGCCAAGCCGGGCAAGGACCAGCTGCCCGTCTCCCGGCGCAACTTCGTGGAGCTGTGCGAGCGGCTGACCGCGGAGGACGAGGAGGAGTTCGCCAAGCTGTGGCGCCGGGTCGGCCTGTCGGTCGACTGGTCGAACGTCTACCGGACGATCTCCGACACCTCGCGGGCCACCGCGCAGCGCATGTTCCTGCACAACCTGTCCCGCGGCGAGGCCTACGCCCAGGAGGCCCCGACCCTCTGGGACGTCACCTTCCGCACCGCGGTCGCCCAGGCCGAGCTCGAGGACCGGGAGCGCCCCGGCGCCTACCACCGCATCGGGTTCGCCGGGCCGTCCGGTGACCCGGTCTTCATCGAGACCACCCGGCCCGAGCTGCTGCCGGCGTGCGTCGCGCTGGTCGCGCACCCGGACGACGAGCGCTACCAGCCGCTGTTCGGCCGGACCGTGCGGACGCCGCTGTTCGGCGTCGAGGTGCCGGTGGTCGCGCACCGCCTCGCCGAGCCCGACAAGGGCTCCGGCATCGCGATGATCTGCACCTTCGGTGACCTCAACGACGTCACCTGGTGGCGCGAGCTGCAACTGCCCACCCGCGCCGTCATCGGGTGGGACGGCCGCTTCGTCGCCGACGCCCCCGACGGCGTGCCCGCCGACGTCTACGCGGAGCTCGCCGGCAAGACCCCGTTCAGCGCCCAGCAGCGGATCGTCGAGCTGCTCCGCGAGTCCGGCGACCTCGTCGGCGACCCGAAGCCGATCACCCACCCGGTGAAGTTCTTCGAGAAGGGCGAGCGCCCGCTGGAGATCGTCACGACTCGCCAGTGGTACATCCGCAACGGCGGGCGGGACGCCGACCTGCGGGAGGCGCTGGTCGCCCGGGGCCGGGAGATCCAGTGGGTGCCCGAGCACATGCGGCACCGCTACGAGAACTGGGTCGAGGGCCTCAACGGCGACTGGCTGGTCAGCCGGCAGCGCTTCTTCGGCGTCCCCTTCCCGGTCTGGTACCGCCTGGACACCGAGGGCGAGCCGGTCTACGACGAGCCGATCGTCGCCGACGAGGCATCGCTGCCGGTCGACCCGTCGTCCGACGTCCCGCCGGGCTTCGAGGAGTCCCAGCGCGGCAGGCCGGGCGGGTTCATGGCCGACCCCGACGTCATGGACACCTGGGCGACGTCGTCGCTGTCGCCGCAGGTCGCCTCGGGCTGGGACACCGACCCGGAGCTGTTCGCGCACGTCTTCCCGATGGACCAGCGGCCGCAGGCGCACGACATCATCCGCACCTGGCTGTTCTCCACCGTCGTCCGCGCCCACTACGAGCACGGCACCGTGCCGTGGACGCACGCCACCATCTCCGGCTTCGTGGTCGACCCCGACCGCAAGAAGATGTCGAAGTCGAAGGGCAACGCGACCACCCCGATCGACGTGCTGGAGCGCTACGGCACCGACGCGGTGCGGTGGCGGGCGGCCGGCGCCCGGCCCGGTGCCGACTCGCCGTTCGACGAGGCGCAGATGAAGGTCGGCCGGCGGCTGGCGATGAAGGTGCTCAACGTCGGCAAGTTCGTGCTGGGCCTGGGCGCCTCGACCGCGCTGACCGCCGAGGACGTCACCGAGCCGATCGACCGTGGCCTGCTCGCCGCGCTCGCGACGGTCGTCGACGAGGCGACCGCCGCGATGGACGCCTACAACTACACCCGGGCCCTCGAGGTCGCCGAGACGTTCTTCTGGTCGTTCTGCGACGACTACGTGGAGCTGGTGAAGACCCGGGCGTACGGCTCGGACGACGCGGCGCGGTCGGCCCAGGCGGCGCTCGCGCTGGCGTTGTCGGTGCAGCTGCGGCTGTTCGCGCCGGTGCTGCCGTTCGTGACCGAGGAGGTCTGGTCGTGGTGGCAGAGCGGATCGGTGCACCGGGCGCTGTGGCCGGCCGCCGCCGAGCTGCCGACCGGGGGTGACCCGGCGGTGCCGCTGGTCGCCGCGGAGGCGCTGACCGCGGTGCGCAAGGCCAAGTCCGAGGCCAAGCAGTCGATGCGCGCCGACGTGGCGACGGCGACGGTGACCGCCCCGGCGGCGCAGGTGGCGCTGGTGGAGTCCACCCGGGTCGACCTCGCGAACGCCGGCCGGATCGCGGAGCTGTCGGTGGTCGCCGGCGACGGTCCGCTCACCGTGGACGTCGTCCTCGCCGAGCCCGCCACCGAGTGACGCGTGCGCTGAGGCCGGGTTCCGATGTCTGGCACCCGGCCTCAGCGCCCACGCAACAGCTCCAGCCGCGCCTGGTGGGTCGCCAGGATCGTCCGCCGGCACGCGGCGGGCTCGGTCGTCATGCGGGCGTAGCCGAAGCGCAGCGTCTGCCAACCGGTGATGGCGACCAGCGCATCCCGGCGGATGTCGCGCTCGCGCTGCCGGTGGGACCCGTGCCAGGCGGCACCGTCGAGCTCGACGGCCAGCCGGGCCTCGTCGTAGGCGGCGTCGAGGAAGAACCGCTCCCCCGCGACGACCAGCGGCCGCTGCTGGGTGAAAGCCGGCATGCCCGGCTGCTGCAGCACGTGCAGGCACCCCCATATCTCCAGTTCGCTGCGGCAGCCCTGGGCGAGCAGCGCGACCAGCTCGGCCAGCTGCGCGCGGCCTGGCAGCCGGGGACGGCGGTCGAGTTCCCAGGCCAGCTCCTGCGGCCGGCACAGCCGCGTACGGACGGCGTCGATCGCCGCGGCCCGGACGACCGGCCGGGGCACCGCTCCTGGGAGACCCCAGCTGTCGACGACGGCGCGCTCCACGCAGCTGACCGGGATGCCCTCGACCCGGCGCAGGGCGTCGAGCAGACCGGTGCCGCGGTGCAGCCGGACACTGGTCGTCCCCCGCCCGCTGCGGGCTCCCTCGACGGTCAGGTGCACCGGTCCCGGTGGCGGCGGGACGAGGTCCCACAGCGCGAGCGCCGAACCGTGGCTGACCACCGCTCCGCGGGTCAGGGCCGCGGCAGCGACCCGGGTGCGCCACCGACCCGCGGCAGCGGGAGTCGCGAAGACCCCCGGCTCCAGGCGGACGAGGCGGCCTGCGGCCACCCAGGCGTCCACTGTCCCGCGGTGCACGTGGCGGACCAGCTCGGCGTGGGTCGCCCAGCCGCGCGGCCCCACGACCGCTTCGACGTCCCAGGTCACCGGACGAGCGTGCGGCCTCGTCCCCCGGTCGGGCGGCCGGCGGGAGGATCTGTGGACGGCCGCTGACCATGTGCGCAGAGGCCGGGTCCCCACAGCGGGAACCCGGCATCTGCGCACGTCACCGCCCCGGCGCAGGGGCGGGTCGGGAGGGCGTCAGGCGCTCTTCTCGCGGGGGGCGCGGGTGGGCTTGCGCGGCACGATCGTCGGGTTGACGTGCTCGAGCACGACGTCCTTGGTGATCACCACAGTGGCGACGTCGTCCCGGCTGGGCACGTCGTACATCACCGACTGGAGCACCTCCTCCATGATCGCCCGGAGCCCGCGGGCGCCGGTGCCGCGGAGGATCGCCTGGTCGGCGATCGCCTCGAGTGCGTCGTCGCTGAACTCCAGGTCGACCCCGTCGAGCTCGAACAGCCGCCGGTACTGGCGCACCAGGGCGTTCTTCGGCTCGGTGAGGATCTGGATCAGCGCCTCGCGGTCGAGCGCCTGCACCGAGGTGATGACCGGCAGCCGGCCGATGAACTCGGGGATCATGCCGAACTTCAGCAGGTCCTCGGGCATGACCGCGCCGAACGCGTTGGACTGGTCGAGCTCCTGCTTGCCGCGCAGCTCCGCGCCGAAGCCGATGCCCTGCTTGCCGATCCGCTGCTCGATCACCTTGTCCAGGCCGGCGAACGCGCCGCCCACGATGAACAGCACGTTCGTCGTGTCGATCTGGATGAACTCCTGGTGCGGGTGCTTGCGGCCGCCCTGCGGGGGCACGGAGGCGGTGGTGCCCTCGAGGATCTTCAGCAGCGCCTGCTGCACGCCCTCACCGGAGACGTCGCGGGTGATCGAGGGGTTCTCGCTCTTGCGGGCGATCTTGTCGACCTCGTCGATGTAGATGATGCCGGTCTCGGCGCGCTTCACGTCGTAGTCGGCGGCCTGGATCAGCTTGAGCAGGATGTTCTCGACGTCCTCACCGACGTAGCCGGCCTCGGTGAGCGCGGTGGCGTCGGCGATGGCGAACGGCACGTTGAGCATCCGGGCCAGCGTCTGCGCCAGGTGCGTCTTGCCGCAGCCGGTGGGGCCCATCAGCAGGATGTTGGACTTCTGCAGCTCCACGCCCTCGTCGCGGCTGCGGTCGCCACCGGCCTGGACCCGCTTGTAGTGGTTGTAGACGGCGACGGCGAGCGTGCGCTTGGCCTGGTCCTGGCCGATCACGTACTGCTCGAGGAAGTCGTGGATCTCGCGCGGCTTGGGCAGCTCGTCGAACTTGAGGTCGGAGGACTCGGAGAGCTCCTCCTCGATGATCTCGTTGCAGAGGTCGATGCACTCGTCGCAGATGTAGACCCCGGGGCCAGCGATGAGCTTCTTGACCTGCTTCTGGCTCTTCCCGCAGAAGGAGCACTTGAGCAGGTCGCCGCTCTCACCGATACGTGCCACCTGGCTGACCTCCACCTCGAGTCGGGACGGCGGTGCCGCTGCCCCTGTGTGCGTACTGATGCCCTGCCGACTTGATGCCCTGCCGACGCCCTCGGGGCGTCCCGTCGTCCCTGCGGTGCCGACCGGTGTGGCCGCAGACCGGGGAATCGGGCGTTCACCGAACCTACCCGGCGGGACCGACGTTCCGGGTCAGTGACGCACCCGGTTCGACCGGCCCGTCACACCCGCCCCGGTCATCCCCCACGGCCCCGGTCGGCCACGGGGGTGACCCGCACGGTACGGGCCGGGAGCGCGACACGCGCGGCCCCGGCCCGCACCGATCTGCCGTGGATCAGGCAGGCAGCGCGTTGAGCTTGCGGCTCGCGATGACCTGGTCGACGATCCCGTACTCCTTGGCCTGCTCGGCCGTGAGGATCTTGTCCCGGTCGATGTCCTTGCGGATCTGCTCCTCGGTCTGCCCGGTGTGCCGCGCCAGGATGTGCTCCATCTGCTCGCGGACCCGCTGGATCTCGGCGGCGTGGATCTCCAGGTCGGTGACCTGGCCGCCGGCCTCGCCGGAGGGCTGGTGGATCAGCACCCGGGAGTAGGGCAGCGCCAGCCGCTTGCCCGGCGTCCCGGCCGCCAGCAGCACGGCGGCCGCGGAGGCGGCCTGGCCCATGCAGACGGTCTGGATGTCGGGGCGGACGAACATCATCGTGTCGTAGATCGCCGTCAGCGCGGTGAACGAGCCGCCGGGCGAGTTGATGTACATCGTGATGTCGCGGTCCGGGTCGGCGGACTCCAGCGTGATGAGCTGCGCCATCACGTCGTTGGCCGACGCGTCGTCGACCTGCACCCCGAGGAAGATGATGCGCTCCTCGAAGAGCTT
Source organism: Modestobacter sp. NPDC049651 (assembly GCF_040659695.1). Lineage (NCBI taxonomy): Bacteria > Bacillati > Actinomycetota > Actinomycetes > Geodermatophilales > Geodermatophilaceae > Modestobacter > Modestobacter sp. NPDC049651. The sequence goes on along the minus strand of NZ_JBFAOG010000006.1, from coordinate 54,620 downwards.
GTTGTAGGGGTTGCTCTCCTTCATGCCGTAGCTCGTGCGCTCCACGAAGGAGGGCAGGATGTAGCGGCTCGAAGGCATCTGGACGTTGCTCATGGTCACTTCTCCGGTCCGTCGGTGACCGGGTTGTCGACCTCGGTCATGGTGTCCGCGCGGGTGACGACGTGGTCGACGAACCCGTACTCCAGCGCCTCGGCGGCGGTGAACCAGCGGTCGCGGTCGGAGTCCTCGTTGATGCGCTCGATCGGCTGCCCGGTGTGGAACGCCTGCAGCTCGTTGAGCTCGCGCTTGGTGCGGCGGAAGAGGTCGGCCTGGATCTGGATGTCCGACGCGGTGCCACCGACACCGGCGGACGGCTGGTGCATCATGATCCGCGCGTGCGGCAGGGCGTAGCGCTTGCCCTTGGCGCCGGCGGTGAGCAGGAACTGGCCCATCGAGGCGGCCAGGCCCATGCCGTAGGTGGCGACGTCGCAGTCGATGAACTGCATCGTGTCGTAGATCGCCATGCCCGCGGTCACCGAGCCGCCGGGCGAGTTGATGTACAGGTGGATGTCGCGCTTGGGGTCCTCGGCCGACAGCAGCAGCATCTGCGCGGCCAGCTGGTTGGCGATCACGTCGTCGACCTGGCTGCCGAGGAAGATGATCCGCTCGCGCAGCAGGCGCTCGTAGACCGAGTCGTTGAGGTTCATGCCCCCGGCTGCCGCGCGCAGCACAGGCGCGCTCGCCGAGGTGTCGAAGCTGCTCACGGGTGTGGTGACCTCCGTAGGACTGCAGGGCAGTCGATGTCGTGGAACGGGTGGGCCGGTGGTCGTCGGACGGTCAGGGACTCCCCGGCCGGGGTGGCCGGTGCTGTCGCTGACCGCCTGTCACGACGACCCTAACGCGCACCCCCGACCGCTTCCTCCCCGTCGGGGCCGGTGTTCGCCGTGGGCGCAGCGGGACCCGGGAGGACCCCGGGAACGACAGCGCCGCCCGCACCCGGGGAGGGTGCGGGCGGCGCTGGAGGACCGGATCAGGCCTGGTCGGTCACCGTCTCGTCAGCCGGCTCGTCGTCGTCGACGTCCGCCGCCTGGACCGTCTGCGGCCGGCCGGCCTCCAGGTCGACGGTGTTGCCCGAGGCGTCCTTGATCGTGGTCTGCTCGAGCAGCTGGGCCAGCGCCTTGGTGCGGCGCACGTCGGCGACGAAGTCGGCGATGTTGCCCTGCTGCTGCAGCTGCTGGGCCAGCTGCTCCGGGCTCACCCGGTTGCGCTGGGCCTGCGCCATGATCTGCGCGGACAGGTCCTCGTTGTCGACGGTGACCTCGCGGGCGTCCGCGACGGCGTCCAGCAGGAACTGGGTCTTGATCGCCTTCTGGACGTTCTCCTTGAGCTCGGCGTCGTAGGCCTCGCGGCCCTCGATCCCGGCCGCCTGGAAGTAGTCGTCCCAGCCCATGCCGGCCTGGAGCAGCTCGCGCTCCATCGACTGGCCGCGCCACTCGACCTCGCGCTCGACCACGTTCTCCGGCACCGGGATCTCGGTGGCCTCGAGCAGATGGTCGACCAGCTTGTCGCGGGCCTCGGCGCCCTGCTGCAGCACCTTGACGCGGCCGAGCCGGGTGCGGACGTCGGCCCGCAGCTCGTCGAGGGTGTCGAACTCGCTGGCGATCGAGGCGAACTCGTCGTCCAGCTCGGGCAGCTCCTTGGCCTTGACCGAGCGGACGGTCACGGTGACCTCGGCGTCGCGGCCGGCGTGCTCACCGTTCAGCAGCGGGGTGCTGAAGGTCTTGGACTCGTCGACCGGCAGCCCGCGGACGGCGTCGTCGAGGCCCTCCATCAGGCCACCGGAGCCGACCTCGTAGGACATGCCGGTGGTGGAGCCGTCCTCCAGCACCTCGCCGTCGAGCGTGGCCTGCAGGTCGATGGAGACGTAGTCGCCGTCCGCGGCGGGGCGGTCGACCGCGGAGAGGGTCGCGAAGCGCTCACGCATGACCGACACCTGCTGGTCGATCTCCTCGTCCGGGACCTCGACGTCGTCGACGGTCACGGTGAGGTCCTCGAGCGGGGGCAGCGTGAGCTCGGGCGCGACGTCGACCTCGGCGGTGAAGGCCAGCAGCTCGCCGTCCTCGAGGCGGGTGATCTCCACCTCGGGCTGGCTGATGACGCGCAGCTGCTTCTCCCGGGCGACCTCGGAGTAGATCTCCGGGATCGCGTGCTGGACGGCCTGGTCGAGCACGATCGGACGGCCGATCCGCTGGTCGAGGACCCGGTTCGGCACCTTGCCCGGGCGGAAGCCGGGGACGCGCACCTGGTTCTGCAGGTCCTTGTAGACCACCCCGAAGGCGTGGTCGAGGTCGCTCCACGGCACCTCGATCGCGAGCCGGACCCGGGTCGGGCCCAGGTTCTCGATGGTGCTCTTCACAGCGCAGCGCTCCTCTTGGTCAGGACAGACTCGTGGACCCGGCGCCTCGTCGACGCCGCAGCTCCTCCCGAGTCTAGAGACGGGGCGGGACGATCGGCGTGGCGGGATGTGAGCCCACGTGGCACCCGCGACGGTCGCGGGACTGGACGGTCGGGGTGGCGGGATTTGAACCCACGGCCCCCCGCTCCCAAAGCGGGTGCGCTACCAAGCTGCGCCACACCCCGTGGCGCAGCGAGTCTAGGCGGTCGGTCGCGGGACCGGCTCCACCGGCGGGACCGCGGCTGCGCGCGCCCGGCTGCTGGCGGCGGGCTGAGCCGGGAACCGGCTACGCTTCGGGGCGCACCACGCGGGTGTAGCTCAATGGCAGAGCCCCAGCCTTCCAAGCTGGCCATGCCGGTTCGATCCCGGTCACCCGCTCCACCGGGCCGCTCAGCGGTCCCGCCGCCGGCGGACGAACGCGAGCCCCGACCAGGTCGCGTCCACCGCGCAGACCTTGACGTCGACCAGCCCGGCGTCGAGGCCGAACTCCCGCACCCGCTCGTCGGTGAGGTCGGTGGCCACGCCCGAGCTCCGCTTCGGCCAGCACACCCAGAGCCGACCGGCGGTCCCGAGCACAGGGGGCAGCAGCGGCCAGCGGGCGCGCAGCCGGGCGGCGTCCGGGGCGACGAGCACGACCACGTCGTAGGGGCCACGACCGCGGCGCCGGTGCAGCGTCGCCCCGGCGGGCAGCGGACCCAGGTCGGGCCCGCCCGGTCCGCTGTCGAGCAGGACGAGGCCACCGGGCCGGATGCCGAGCTTGGCCGGCAGCGGGGTGCCGGGGCGGGCCGTCTCCGTCACCGGGCCACCCTGGCCCAGCGCGGACGCGGGGGGAAGCCGTCCCCGCGGCTCACTCCTCGATGACGCTGAAGACGTTGCCGGCCGGGTCGGTGAACCAGGCGATGAGCGGGCCGCCGGCGCGCATCACGCCCTTCTCGTCGGTGGGCGGCTGGTCGTAGTGCAGGAACTGCACGCCGCGCGCGGCCAGCGCGTCGACCGCGGCGTCGACGTCGGGCACCGGGAAGTTGAGCACCGTGTACGTGGCCGCGGTGTGCTGGGCGCCCTTGGCGTAGACCAGCACGTCCCGGCCGCCGGCCAGGTGCAGCCACACGATGCCGGCCATCGGCGCCGGCGAGGTCCGCAGGCCCAGCACCTCCTCGTAGAAGGTGCGGGCCGCGTCCAGGTCGTCGACCGAGAAGCCGGTGAACGCTGCGCTGGTGGTGAGCGGGGACGTCGTCGTCTGGGTCATGCAGCTCCGACCGCCGGCGCCCCTGGAACTCATCGCTCCGGGGTGGGGTGCCGCGGCAGGCCGAACAGGTCGAACAGCCGCGGCCCGAGGAACGCCGTCATCCGCACGATCCGGCCCTCGCGCATCTCCAGCGCGTGCACCGCCCACGGCTCGAACTCCCCGCCCGGGCCGCTGGCCCGCCACTGCGCGAACGCCGGGTTCCCGTTGACCTCCAGCGGCACCACGTGCGACCCCCGGCAGTCGGCGCCGGGCCCGAGGAACCAGGCGCCGATGTCGGCGGCGCTGCGCAGCCACATGGCGTAGGGCGGCATGTCCATCACCGCGTCCTCGTGGAGCAGCTGCACCAGCTCCGCCACGTCGTACCGGCGGAACGCGTCGAGGTAGCGCTCGAGCAGCTCGGCGTGCTCGGCGGCCAGCGCCGGCGCCTCCGGCTCCGGGTCGGCGTGGTGCGCGGCGAGGGTGGCCCGGGCGCGCTGGAGGGCGCTGTTCACCGCGGCGACCGACGTCTCGAGCAGCCCGGCGACCTCGTCGGCCTTCCAGCGCAGCACGTCGCGCAGGATCAGCACGGCCCGCTGGCGCGGCGGCAGGAACTGGAGCGCGGCGACGAACGCCAGCCGCACCGACTCCCGCTGCACGGCCAGGTCGGCCGGGTCGCCGCCGACGGGCAGCACCTGCCGGTCCAGCGCGGGCTCCACCCACGCGCCCTCCGGCAGCACACCGGCCAGCGACGTCTCGACCGGCGCGTACGGCTCGGCCGACAGGTCGACCGGCAGCGCCCGCCGCTTCCGGCCGTCGAGCTGGTCGAGGCACACGTTGGTGGCGATCCGGTACAGCCAGGAGCGCAGCGCGCCCGGGCCCTGCAGCTTGTCCAGCGACCGCCAGGCCCGCACCATCGTGTCCTGCACCGCGTCCTCGGCGTCGAACGACGACCCGAGCATCCGGTAGCAGTAGCCGGTGAGCTCGCGGCGGTGCTCGGCGAGCCGGGGCTCGAGGTCGACCGCGGCAGCGGGGCCGGTGGTCTCCAGCACGTCGGTCATCGGACCGTCCTCCTCGATCGGGGTGCGGCGATCGTGCCGCAGGTCACCGACAGTCCGGAAGGGCGCGCCCTCCGGGTGAGCGGTGCTGGACACCGCCCCGGGCGTGCCGGGACGATCCGCGGTGACATGGACGTGCAGAGGTCGGGCCAGCCCGACACCGGATCCGCCAGGCAGCGGGCTGGGGCGGCGGGGGTCGCCGACCGCAGGCTCGGGAGCATGACCGACACCCTCGTCCCCGCCGGGCCGCTGCCGGCCGTGCGCCGCCGCGGCCGGCTCCGCCACCTCGGTCTGGACACCGCGTACGTGCTGGCCGGCTTCCCGATCGCGCTGGTCTCCTTCGTGCTCGTCGTCGTCGGGCTGGCGCTCGGCGTCTCGCTGGCGGTCATCTGGATCGGCGTCCCGACGCTGGTCGGCACCCTGCTCCTGGCCCGTGGCTTCGCGGCGCTGGAGCGCCGGCGGCTGCCGTCGGTGCTCGACCGCCCGGTCCCGCGGCCGGTCTACCGGCGGGCGGAGCCCGGCGCCTCCGTCGTCCGCCGGCTCCTGGTGCCGCTGCGCGACCCGCAGAGCTGGCTCGACGCCCTGCACGCACTCCTGCACCTGGTCGTGTCGGTGGTCGCCTGGTCGGTCGTCGTCACCTGGTGGGCGGGCACGCTGGGCGGGCTCCTGTGGTCGGCCTGGGGCTGGTCGCTGCCCGACGGCCCGGACGACCAGGACCTCCCCGAGCTGCTGGGCCTGTCCGACGGGTACGGGGTCCGGGTCGTGTTCTACCTGGCCGCCGGGCTGGTCCTCGCCCTCACCCTGCCGTTCGTCGTCCGCGGGATGGCCCTGCTGGAGGCCCAGCTGGGCCGGGCGCTGCTGACCTCCCGCGCCGCGACCCAGCTGGAGCTGGGGCGGCTGAGCGAGGGCCGGGACGCCGCCGTGGCCGCCGAGGCCGTGGCGCTGCGCCGGCTGGAGCGCGACATCCACGACGGTCCGCAGCAGCGGCTGGTGCGGCTGAGCATGGACCTGCACCGCGCCCAGCGGCTGGTCGACAGCGACCCGGCCGCCGCCCGCGCGACGCTCGTGGAGGCCGCGACCCAGACCCGGGAGACGCTGGAGGAGCTGCGCGCCCTGTCGCGCGGCATCGCCCCGCCGGTCCTCGCCGACCGGGGCCTGGCCGCCGCGCTCGCCGCCGTCGCCGCCCGCTCCCCCGTGCCGGTCGAGCTCGCCGTCGACCTGCCCACCGGCGAGCGGCTGCCCTCGGCCGTGGAGAACAGCGCCTACTTCCTGGTCAGCGAGGCGCTGGCCAACGTCGCCAAGCACAGCGACGCGGCCGTCGTCCGGGTCGAGGTGGCCCGCGCCGGCGACCGGCTGCGGGTCGAGGTGGAGGACGACGGCCAGGGCGGCGCGGTGCTCGCCCCGGGGCACGGCCTGGCGGGGCTGGCCGACCGGCTGTTCGCCGTCGACGGCGTGCTGGCCGTCGACAGCCCGCGCGGCGGACCCACCCGGCTGGTCGGGGAGCTGCCGTGCCGGTGACCCCCCGCCGCGTCGTCCTCGCCGAGGACTCCGTGCTGCTCCGCGAGGGGCTGATCCGGCTGCTCGGCGAGGCCGGCGCCGAAGTGGTGGCCGCGGTCGCCGACGGCCCGTCGCTTGTCCGGGCGGTGGTCGAGCACCGCCCGGACGTCGCCGTCGTCGACGTCCGGATGCCGCCCACGCACACCGACGAGGGCCTGCGCGCGGCCGTCGAGGCCCGCCGCGCCGTCCCGGACACCGCGGTGCTGGTGCTCTCCCAGTACGTCGAGGTCGCCTACGCCGACGAGCTGCTCGCCGACGGCGCGGGCGGGGTCGGCTACCTGCTCAAGGACCGGGTCGCCCAGGTCGAGCAGTTCCTCTCCGCCCTGGACGACGTGGTCGGCGGCGGCACCGTGCTCGACCCGCAGGTGGTGGCGCAGCTGTTCGCCCGGCGCCGGCGGGACGACCCGGTGCGGTCGCTGTCGCCGCGGGAGCGGGAGGTGCTCGGGCTGATCGCCGAGGGCCACTCGAACACCGCGATCGCCCGGCAGCTGGTGGTCACCCCCGGCGCCGTGGAGAAGCACACCCAGCACATCTTCGCCAAGCTCGGGCTCGCCCCTGACGAGGACCAGCACCGCCGGGTGCTGGCCACCCTGGCCTACCTCCGCGGCTGACGACGGACCCCGTCCTCCTCATCCCTCGCACGCTCGGGACGAGCCTCTGGACGGGCCCGGGGTCGGGCCAGCCCGACCCCGGGGCGGCCGGGCAGCGGCAATGACCGGGCCGCGCGCAGCCGAGAGCCTCGATCCGGCGCCCGATCCGCGGCGCACCGGAGTTCCCTGAGAGGCCGTCCCGTGACCGCTCCCGTGCTCGACCCGCTGCCCGAAGCCCCGCCCCGCCCACGCCCCGGCGCCGTGGTCGCCATCGCCCGCTGGTGCGCGGAGCACCGCTGGACGGTCGTCTCGCTGTGGCTGGCCGCCGTCGTCGCCGCCGTCCTGGTCGGCGGGCTGACCGGCACCCGCACCCTCTCCGACGGGCAGGAGGGCAGCGGGGAGTCCGGCCGCGCCGACGCCGTCCTGGCGGACGCCGGCTTCCCGGACCCGCGGGTGGAGCAGGTGCTGGTGCAGACCCGGGACGGCGCCCCGGTCGGGCCCGCCGGGCAGCAGGCGGCCGCGGACGTCGCGACCGCCGTCGGGGGCCTGACCGGCGTGGCCGCCGTGGGCGACCCGGTGGCCTCGGCGGACGGGACGGCGCTGCTGGTGCCGGTCACCCTCGACGTCGGGGACCGCACCGGCACCGCCGCCGACGACGCGGCCGAGGCCGCCGTCGGCCCGGTGCTCGCCGCCGTCGCGGACGTGCAGGACCGGCACCCCGGCCTGCGGGTGGTCGAGTCGGGCGAGAGCTCGATCGACCGGGAGGTCGGCTCGCAGCTGGACCGGGACTTCCAGCGCGCCGAGTTCCTCAGCCTGCCGGTGACCCTGCTGGTGCTGCTGGTCGCCTTCGGCGCGCTGCTGGCCGCCGGCGTGCCGGTGCTGCTCGGGCTCACCGCCGTCGGCGGGGCCCTCGGCCTGGTGGCGCTGACCTCGCAGTTCGCGCCGGTCGACGAGAGCACCTCCAGCGTCGTGCTGCTGATCGGCATGGCGGTCGGCGTCGACTACGCGCTGTTCTACGTCCGCCGGGCCCGCGAGGAGCGCCGGCACGGTGCCGGCACCCGGCGCGCGGTCGAGCTGGCCGCGGCCACCTCGGGGCGGGCGGTGCTCACCTCGGGCTTCGCCGTCGCGGTCGCGATGGCCGGCATGTACCTGGCCGGCAGCCCGGTGTTCACCTCGTTCGCGACCGGCACCATCCTCGTCGTCGCCGTCTCGGTGCTCGGCTCGCTGACGGTGCTGCCGGCGACCCTGGCGCTGCTCGGCCGCGGCATCGAGCGGCCCCGGCTGCCGCTGCTGGGCCGGCTGGTCGGGCGCTCGGACGACAGCCGCATCTGGACGGCGGTCGCCCACCGGGTGCTCGCCCGCCCGGGGCTGTCCCTGGCGCTGGGCGCGGCCGTGCTGCTGGGGCTCGCCGTCCCGGCGCTGGGCATGCACACGGCCAACCCGGGCATCGGGTCGCTGCCGCGCACCGACGTCGTCCGCGCCTACGAGCAGACCGCCGCGGCGTTCCCGCAGGAGGGCAGCACCGACGAGGTGGTGCTGTGGCGCGAGGACGGCGGCCGGCTGGACGCCCCGGCGGTGCGGGCGGCCGCGGCCGACCTGGTCTCCCGGGTGCCGGGGCAGCAGCCGACCGAGGTGGAGCTCAACCCCGCCGGCACGGTGGCCCGGGTGTCGCTGGCCAGCCCCGAGCAGGCGGGCAGCGACGCCGCCGCCCGGTCGCTGGCGCACCTGCGCACCGACCTGGTGCCGGCCACCGTGGGCGGGCTGCCCGGCGTGACCGCGGCGGTCACCGGCAGCACCGCCGGCGACGCGGACTTCAGCGCCACGATGTCCGCACGGCTGCCCGTGGTGATCGGCTTCGTGCTGGCGCTCACCGTCGTCGTGCTGACCGTGGCGTTCCGCTCGCTGGCGGTCGCCCTGCTCGCCGCGGGGCTCACCCTGCTGTCGGTCGGCGCCGCCTACGGCGTGCTGGTGCTGGTGTTCCAGTGGACCTGGGCCGAGGGCCTGCTGGGCTTCACCTCGACCGGCACGGTCATCTCCTGGCTGCCGCTGTTCCTCTTCGTCGTGCTGTTCGGGCTGTCGATGGACTACCACGTGTTCGTCGTGTCCCGGGTGCGCGAGCGGGCCCAGGCCGGGCTGCCGCTGCGGCAGGCGGTCGCCTCGGGCGTCTCCCGGTCGGCCGGGGTGGTCACCAGCGCGGCGGTGGTGATGGTGGCGGTGTTCAGCATCTTCGCGACGCTGTCGATGCTGGAGTTCAAGCAGCTGGGCGTGGGCCTGGCGGTCGCCGTCCTGATCGACGCCACGCTGGTGCGCGGCGTGCTGCTGCCGGCCGCGATGGGCGTGCTCGGCGAGCGCACCTGGTGGCTGCCCCGCTGGCTCCGGTGGCTGCCCGAGCCCCGGCACTGACCGCCCCGCCGACCGGCCCCGGCCCGCACGGCCCGGGGCCGGTCGGCCGTCGGCGGCGGAGGCCGGCACAACCCGTTGGCGGCCCGTCGGTGCCGGCCGGTAGACAGGGGCCCGTGGCCGACCTCGAGCACCAGCTGCGTCCGATCACCGCCGACGAGTGGCCGCGGTTCGTCCGCGCGATGCGCACCACCTTCGGTGAGGCGCACGACGGTCCGTTCATGGACACCCCGGCGCCCGTCGCCGAGCTCGACCGGTCGCTGGCCCTGCTCGACGGCGAGCGGGTCGCGGCGACGTCCGGCATCTACAGCCTGGACATGACCGTCCCCGGCGGCGCCACCGTGCCGACGGCGGGCGTCACCTGGGTGACCGTCTCCCCCACCCACCGCCGCCGCGGCGTGCTCACCTCGATCATGCGGCGCCAGCTGGACGAGGTGCGCGCCGCCGGCCGCGAGCCGGTGGCCGCGCTGTGGGCCGCCGAGGGCGCGATCTACGGGCGGTTCGGCTACGCGCCGGCCACCCGGCGCGGCGGCTGGTCCGGGGAGACCGCCCGGCTCCGGCTGCGCCCGGACGTCGACTGCGGCACCGGCACCGTGCGGCTGGCCGAGCCCGCGGAGTTCCGGGCCGCCGCCGCGCCGCTGCACGACCGGCTGCGCCGTGAGGTGCCCGGCAGCATGGCCCGGGGCGAGGGCTGGTGGGACCGCTGGCTGATGGACCGCCCGGAGGACCGCGCCGGCAGCCCCCCGCTGCAGCACGCGCTGCACGTCGAGGCCGACGGCACGGTCAGCGGCTACGCGCTGTACCGGGTGCGGGCGTCGTGGAGCGCGTCCGGCGACCCGGAGGGGACGCTGACCGTGCGCGAGGCGCGGGCGGCGAGCCCGGCGGCGTACGCCGCGCTGTGGCGGTTCCTGCTCGGCCACGACCTGGTGCGCACGATCGAGGCGCCCGACGCCTCCGCCGACGAGCCGCTGCAGCACCTGCTCGCCGACCCCCGCGCCTGGCACGCGTCCCCGGTCGACGCGCTGTGGGTGCGGCTGGTCGACGTCGGCGCCGCGCTGTCCGCCCGCCGGTACCCGGCGCGGATCGACCTGGTGTTCGAGGTGCGCGACCGGTTCTGCGACTGGAACGACGGCCGCTGGCACGTCTGGGGCCACCCCGCCGGTGCTTACAGCGACCGCACCGACCGCGACCCCGACCTGGTCATCGACATCGAGGCGCTGTCGGCTGCCTACCTCGGCGGGGTGTCGCTGGCCGCGCTGCAGGCCGCCGGCCGGGTCACCGAGATCAGCCCCGGAGCCGTCACCGCGGCGGCCACGGCCTTCACCTGGCCGACCGCACCCTGGTGCCCCGACCACTTCTGAGCCCGGTCGCCGGCGCCGGGACCCGTCCCGGTCCCGGCGCCGGCGACCGTCACGGGGTGTGGGTGGGCAGCCCGCCGGCCGGGCGGTGCCGGTCGCGTTCGTAGTCGGTGAGCATCCCGATCCGGCGCACGTGCCGCTCCTCGCCGCTGAACGGCGTCCGGAGGAAGGCCAGCACCAGCTCGGTGGCCTCCTCGATGCTGTGCTGCCGGCCACCCACGGAGACGACGTTGGCGTCGTTGTGCTGGCGGGCGAGCTCGGCGGTCTCGGTGTTCCACACCAGCGCGGCGCGCACGCCCGGGACCTTGTTCGCGGCGATCTGCTCGCCGTTGCCGGAGCCGCCGATGACGACGCCGAGAGTGCCCGGCTCGGAGACGACCCGCTCGCCCACGGCGAAGCAGAACGGCGGGTAGTCGTCCTGGGCGTCGTACTCGTAGGCGCCGCAGTCGACGGGCTCGTGGCCCGCGTCGGCGAGCACCTGGAGCAGGTGGGCCTTCAGATCCAGACCGGCGTGGTCGGTGCCGAGGAAGACGCGCATGGGGGCAGTCTCCCAAACGGCCTGGGCGGCTGCCCGGGTGGCGGTGCTCAGGATCGACGCCCTCGCCACCGCCGCCGCGGGGCTGCCGGTCGTCGACGCGGTCGATGCCTGCGCGGTCGCGTGGTCGGCGTCCCGGGTGGCTGCCGGGGGTGCGCGGTGCGTGGGCGACGGGGTCGTCGACGCACGCGGGCGGCCGATGCGCACCTGCTGGTGAACGCGTGTCCTGGATCGCTGGTCAGGGACCGGTCGTGCGTGATCCACTGGAGGGGCGTCTCTGTCCGGCCAGCGGCAGGCTCGCTCCCCCGCCGCCCGCCCGAGAGGACGTCCGTGCCCGACCGGGTCCGTGCCCCGCACCCGTTGGAGGACGCCCAGCGCGCCGCGCGCTGGGCGTGGTCCGCCGCCCACCCGCTCCTCTGCATGGACGACGACTTCCGGTGGGTGTACCTCAACCGGGCCGCCGAGGAGATGCTCGGCCTGCGCGGCGAGGACGTGCTCGGGCGCAGCCAGTGGGAGGTGCACCCGCTGACGCTGGGCACCGACGTGGAGCGGGCCTACCGCCACGCCCTGGCCACCGGCGAGCCCGTCGACGTCGAGCAGTACTACCCGCCGCACGACCGCTGGTACCGGATGGCCGTGCGGCGCGTGCCGGCCGGCCTGGACGTCGAGTTCCACGACATCACCGCCGAGCGGCGCGACCTGGCCCCCGACGGTTCCGACGACGCCCGGGCGCGCGAGCTGCTCGACCTGCTCACCGAGACCGCCGCCGCGCTCAGCACCACCCTCGACGTCGGGGAGGGTGTCCGCCGGCTCGCCCGGCTGATGGTCCCCCGGCTCGCCGACTGGGTGGTGGTCAGCTCCTACGAGCCCGACAGCGGCGCGCTGCAGGACCTCGCCGTGGTGCACGGCCAGCCGGCGCAGCAGGAGTCCGTGGAGCAGTACGTGCGGAACCGGGTGCCGTCGCTGCTCCCCGGCTCCCCGGCGCTGCGGGCCACCACCACCGGCCGGGTGGTCACCCTGGGCGACGGCCGGGCCGAGCACGTCGGGTCGCTGGTGGACCGGCTGGTGCGCACCCCGGACGCGCGCCGGCAGCTCGCCGCGCTGCGCCCCGGGTCGGTCGCCGCGGTGCCGCTGCTGGCCGGCGGGCGCACCGTCGGTCTGCTCAGCCTGTTCCGCGACGTCGACCGGCCGCTGTGGACCGAGCAGGAGCTGCGGGTCGCCGCCGACATCGCCGTCCGGGCGGGCAGCGCGCTGGACAACGCGCAGCTGTTCACCTCGCAGCGGCAGCTCGCCGAGGGCCTGCAGCGCAGCCTGCTCACCGACCCGCCGGAGCCGGACCACTCGGAGATCGTGGTCCGCTACCTCCCGGCGGCCCAGGCGGCCCGGGTCGGTGGCGACTGGTACGACGCGTTCATCCAGCCCGCCCGCACCACGATGGTGGTGATCGGCGACGTCGCCGGGCACGACACCGCGGCCGCTGCCGCGATGGGCCAGCTGCGCAGCCTGCTGCGCGGCATCGCCGTGTACAGCGACGCCGGGCCGGCCGAGGTGCTCGGCGGGCTGGACCGGGCGATGGACGTGCTGGCCGTCGGCACCCTCGCGACCGCGGCCGTGGCCCGCTTCGAGCAGGACGACGACGAGCGGGCCCGCGGCGTCACCCGGATGCGCTGGTCCAACGCCGGCCACCCGCCGCCGCTGGCGATCGACCCCGACGGCACCGTGCGCGCCCTGGCCGGCTGGCGCTCGGACCTGCTGCTGGGCGTCGACCCGGCCGCGCCGCGCACCGAGACGGTGACCCGGCTGGACCGCGACGCCACTGTCTTCTTCTACACCGACGGGCTCATCGAGCGCCGGGACACCGACCTGGACACCGGGCTCGCCCGGCTGGAGGGGGCGCTGCGCGAGTTCGCCTCCCTGCCGCTGGCCGAGCTGTGCGACGCCGTGGTCGAGCGGCTGGTGGACGGCCGCCCCGAGGACGACGTCGCCCTCGTCGCCGTCCGGCTCCGCGATCGGGGCCAGGTCCTCGATCCGCCCAGCACCTGACGGCGCGCTCGCAGGGGCCCGCTGCGAGCGTGCGAACAGCGGGGGGCGAGGGGGTCCTTCCTCACGTGAGCCGCGCGACCAGCGGCAGCGGGAGGACGCGCAGCAGCGCCGCGACCGGGCGCCACGGCCACTCCGGCACGTAGGCGCGCACCGGCTCCCGCTCGATGGCCGCCTCGAGCGCGGTCAGCCCGGTCGCCAGGTCGATGGTGAACGAGCCGCGGCGTCCGGTGTTGATGTCGGTCTCGATGTAACCGGGGTGGATGGTGGTCACCCGGATCCGGCGGGTGGCGCGGCTGCCCTGCAGGTCCGCGCGGATGCCCTCGGCGAGCACCGCGTCGGCGGCCTTGCTGGTCGCGTACGCCGTGCGGGTGCCGCTCATCCCGCGCACGCCGGCGACCGAGGAGAGCACGACGAGGTGCCCGTGCCCCTGGGCGCGGAACAGCTCGACGGCGGCCTCGCAGCAGGCGTGGGTGCCCAGCACGTTGGTGACCAGCACCCGGCGGTTGGGGCCGGGCCGGCCGCTGCCGACCGGGGTGCCCTTGCCGATGCCGGCGTTGGCGATGAACCGGTCGACGCCGCCCAGCTCGGCGGCCAGCCGGGGCACCGTCTCCGCGACCGCGTCCGGGTCGTCGACGTCGAGGGAGTCGACGACCACCCGGATGCCGGGGTGCGCGGTGAGCAGGTCCTCGCGCAGCTCCTCCAGCCGGTCGCGCCGGCGGGCGACGAGCGCGAGGTCGCGCCCCTGGGCGGCGAAGCGGCGGGCCAGCCCCCGACCGAGCCCGGCGCTCGCGCCGGTGATGAAGATGCGCTGCCGGTGCGGGGTCTTGGTCACCGGGACATGGTGCGGGAGGCGGGGTGGCCCCGCCTCCCGCCACGCGTCAGCGGGTGCCGCGGAGCTCCAGGGCGTCGGCGGGCACCGAGCTCATGTCCGGGCCGGCGGTGCGGGTGCGCTTGAGCTCCCAGAAGTCCGGCAGGTTGGCCAGCAGGACGGCGCCGTCGAAGGCCTTGCCGGCGTCCTCACCGGTGGGCACCTTGCTGATCACCGGGCCGAAGAAGGCCACCCCGTCGATGTGCATGACCGGCGTGCCGACGTCGTCACCGACCGGGTCCATGCCCGCGTGGTGGCTCTTCTCCAGCGCCTCGTCGTACTCGGTGGACGACGCCGCCTCGGCCAGCTCGGCGGGCAGCCCGACGCGCTCCAGCGCCGGGGCGACCAGGTCGGGCAGCTCGACGCCCTCGTGGTGCCGCAGGGTGCCCATCGCGGTGTACAGGTCGCCGAGGACGCCGTCGCCGTGCTGCTGCTGCGCGGCGATCGCCACCCGCACCGGGCCGATCGCCTGGGCCATCATCTCCCGGTACTCCTCGGGCAGGTCCCGGCCGCGGTTGAGGACCGACAGGCTCATCACGTGCCAGTGCAGGTCGATGTCGCGGACCTTGGCCGCCTCGAGCACCCACCGGCTGGTGAGCCAGGCCCACGGGCACAGCGGGTCGAACCAGAAGTCGACGCGCGCCTTCACCGGCGCGCTCTGCACTGCCTCGGTCATGCTCTTGCTGCTCCTCGTCCAGGGGGTCCGGGGTCGCACCCCGGCTTCGACGCTCCCGACAAGCCGTCGCTGCGACCAGGTGTTCCCACCGCCGGCCGGTGGCACACCACCGGAGCGCTGTCGTACCGGCGTGGGAAGCTCCTGCGGTGGCCGTTCCGAACCTGACCCGTGACGATGCCGCCGCGCGCGCGGCGCTGCTGAGCGTCTCCAGCTACGACCTGTCCCTCGACGTCACCGACGGCTCCGGCCGCGCGGGGAAGGAGACGTTCCGCTCGGTCACCACCGTGCGGTTCACCGCCGCCACCCCCGGCGCCGAGACCTCCATCGACCTGGTCGCCGAGCAGGTGCGGTCCGCGACGCTCAACGGCACCGAGCTCGACGTCTCCGGGTACACGGAGGAGGGCGGCCTGCGGCTGCCCGACCTGGCCGCCGAGAACGAGCTCGTCGTCGACGCCGACTGCCGCTACTCCCGCACCGGCGAGGGCCTGCACTGGTTCCAGGACCCGGAGGACGAGCAGGTCTACCTGTACTCGCACTTCGAGCCGGCCGAGGCCAAGCGGATGTTCGCCTGCTTCGACCAGCCCGACCTGAAGGCCGCGTTCACGCTGCACGTCACCGCGCCGTTCGACTGGCAGGTCATCAGCAACAGCGGCGAGCGCACCCTGGAGGCGGGCGAGAGCGGCTCGCAGCTGGTGCACTTCGCCCCGACCAAGCGGATCTCCACCTACCTGGTGGCGCTGGTCGCCGGCCCCTACGCCCGGGTCACCGACCTGCACGACGGCATCCCGCTGGGGATCTTCTGCCGGGCGTCGCTGGCGCAGCACCTCGACCCCGACGAGATCTTCGGCGTCACCAAGGCCGGCTTCGACTTCTACCACCGGGTGTTCGACTACCCGTACCCGTTCGACAAGTACGACCAGCTGTTCGTGCCGGAGTTCAACGCCGGCGCCATGGAGAACGCCGGCGCGGTCACCATCCTGGAGGACTACGTCTTCCGGTCCAAGACCAGCCGGGCCCGGTACGAGCGCCGCGCGGAGACGATCCTCCACGAGCTGGCGCACATGTGGTTCGGCGACCTGGTGACCATGCGCTGGTGGGACGACCTGTGGCTCAACGAGTCCTTCGCCACCTACATCTCCACCCTGTGCCAGGCCGAGGCGACGCAGTACACGACCGCCTGGACGACGTTCGCGAACACCGAGAAGGCGTGGGCGTACGCGCAGGACCAGCTGCCCTCGACCCACCCGATCGCCGCGGACATGGTCGACGTGGCCGCCGTCGAGGTGAACTTCGACGGGATCACCTACGCCAAGGGCGCCTCGGTGCTCAAGCAGCTGGTGGCCTACGTCGGCCGCGACGAGTTCCTCGCCGGGATCCGCCGCTACTTCCGCAAGCACGAGTACGGCAACACCACGCTGGCCGACCTGCTCGGCCCGCTGTCGGAGTCGACCGGCCGCGACCTGTCGGCCTGGGCCGAGCAGTGGCTGCAGACCAGCCAGGTGAACACCCTGCGCCCGGTCTACGAGCTCGACGCCGAGGGCCGGTACGCGACCTTCGCCATCGAGCAGACCGCGGTGGCCGAGCACCCGGTGCTGCGCCGGCACCGGCTGGCCGTCGGCCTCTACACCGCCGGGCCCGACGGGCTCACCCGCACCCACCGGGTCGAGCTGGACGTCGACGGCGCCCGCACCGAGGTCGCCGAGCTGGTCGGCCACCCGGCCGCGGACCTCGTGCTGGTCAACGACGACGACCTCACGTACGCCAAGCTGCGGCTGGACGAGCGGTCGCTGGCCACCCTGCGGGAGCGGATCGGCGAGCTGCCCGACTCGCTCCCCCGGGCGCTGTGCTGGTCGGCGGCCTGGGACATGACCCGCGACGGTGAGCTGGCGGCCCGCGAGTGGGTGCAGCTGGTGCTGGCCGGCATCGACGCGGAGACCGAGATCAGCGTCGTGCAGTCGCTGCTGCTGCGGGTGCAGACCGCGCTGGCGTCCTTCGCCGACCCGGCGTGGGCGCCCACCGGCTGGGCGCTGCTGGCCGACAAGGCGCTCGCGGCGCTGCAGACCGCCGAGCCCGGCAGCGATGCGCAGCTGCAGTGGTCCCGCACGCTGGCCGCGGCCGCCCGCAGCGACGAGCACGTCGCGGCGCTGCGCGGGCTGCTCGACGGCTCGCTGCAGGTCGAGGGGCTCGCCGTGGACGCCGACGCCCGCTGGGCGTTCCTGCACGGGCTGGTCGCCGTCGGAGCGGCCGGCGACGCGGAGATCGACGCGGAGGCCGAGCGCGACGCCACCGCCACCGGCGAGCGCCGGGCGGCCACCGCCCGGGCGCTGCGGCCGACCGCTGCGTCCAAGGCGGAGACCTGGGAGCGGGCGTTCACCGACGAGTCGATCCCGAACGCCGTGCACGAGGCGATGGTGGCCGGGTTCTGGCACCCGGCCCAGGCCGAGCTGACCGCCCCCTACGTCGAGCGGTACTTCGCCGACATCGACGCGATCTGGGAGCGGCGGCCCGGCGAGATCGCGAAGAACGCCGTCGAGTACCTGTTCCCGAAGGCCATCGGCACCGGCACGGTCGAGGCCGCAGACGCGTGGCTGGCCCGGGGCGACCAGCCGGCGCCGCTGCGGCGGCTGGTGAGCGAGGGCCGCGACGGGGTGGCCCGGGCGCTGCGCGCCCGCGAGCGGGACGCCGCGGCCGGCGCCTGATGCCGTGAACGCCAGCGGCCCAGGACCCGACGGGTCCTGGGCCGCTGGCCCTTCGTCAGTGGCGGGCGGGGTGGCCGGCGCTGTCGGACAGCTGGCGCAGCCCGTGCACGATCGCGCCGGCGAGGTCGCCGTGGGCGAGCCGGGTGGTCATCGACAGGACCGCCAGCGCGCAGGCCCGGTCGGGCAGCCGGCGGGCGGCGGCGGAGCCGGTGACGATCTCCAGCACCCGCTGCCCGGGCGAGAGCGCCACCAGGACGGCGTGGGTGGTGTCGGCACCGGAGCGGGCGTGCAGGCCCTCCGCGGTGGCGCGGGTGTCGCTGCCCAGGTCGCCGAGGTAGAGGGTGAACCACAGCCCCGTCTCCTTGGACGACATGGTCAGCGCCTCGTCCAGCCGGGCGAGGTCCGCGTAGCTGAACGGGCCGGGGTTCTGCTCGTCGACGACGCTGCCCGCGGTGTCCTGGGTGGCGCTGGGCTCGTCGTGCGCCCGGGTCTGCTCCTGGCTGTACGCGGTGCTCATGCTCGGGGTCCTCCGGTCGTGGGTCGGCGGTCGCGCGTCGTCACCAGCGACGTCGTCACCAGGTGCCCCGCGCCCCGCCCGCGGCGGTGCGGCGCGGGCCGGCGGGCTCGGCCTCGTGCGGCCGCTCCCCCAGGGCCAGCGCTGCCGCGACGGCGCCCGGGTGCTCCTCGAGCTCACCGTGGCCGCCGGCGACGGCCGGGGAGCCGGCACCGTGCACGCCGGCGGCGTCGGGGTGCGGCTCGTACCAGATCGCCTCGTGCTGCCACGGCTGGCCGGGCCGGTACACCGTCTTGTCACGGTTGCGGTGCGGCAGCAGCGTCCAGGCGGCCAGCAGCAGGAACAGCAGCAGCGGGATCCCGGCGTAGATCAGCACGGTCTCGTACCACGGGAGGGCCTCGGTCGGCATGGCCGCAATCTACCGGGGCGGACGATCACCGGCCCGACGAGCCGGGGTCACCAGACGGGCGGACGCCGGTGCGCCCAGGGTCGCGCGTCCTCCAGCTGCGCGGCGAGCGCGACGAGGGTGACCTCGTCGGCCGGGCGGCCCACCAGCATCGTGCCGATCGGCAGCCCGTCGGCGGTCCACCACAGCGGCACGCTCACGGCCGGCTGCCCGGTGACGTTGTAGACGGCGGGGAACGCGGCGTAGCGCTTCTGCCGCTCGAAGTCCGTGGCGCCGTCGCCGTCCGGGCCCTCGCCGAACCAGCCCACCGGCCGCGGGGGGAGGGTGCAGATCGGGGCGAGCAGCACGTCGTATCCGCTGGTGGCCGCGAGGAAGCGGCGGGCGAACAGCCGCAGCGTGAACATCGCCTGCATCGCGTCGCGGGCCGACAGCGCCAGGCCCCGCTCACGGAGGAACCGGGTGAGCGGCCGCAGCCGGGGCACGGCCGCCTCGGGGACCGGCAGCGTGGTCGCCGACAGCGCCCACACCACCTCGAACGCCTCGAAGACGCCCTCGGTGAGGGGCGGGGTGGGCAGGTCCTCGATCTCGTGCCCGAGCCCGGCGAGCAGGTCGGTGGCGTCGGCGAACGCGGCGCGCACCTCCGGGTCGACGTCCGCGCCGGGCATGCCGGAGTCCAGGTAGCGGCCGATCCGCAGCCGGCCGACCGGGCGGTCGGCGGCGGCCAGGAAGGTCTCGCCGGCCGGCAGCGGCGGCGCCCAGAACGGGTCGCCGACCACCGGGCCGGCCATCGCGTCGAGCATCGCGGCGGCGTCGCGCACCGTGCGCGCCAGCGGCCCCTGCACGCCCAGCGCGGTGACCTCGGAGGCGTAGGGACCGTTGCTCACCCGGCCGCGGCTGGGCTTGATGCCGAACAGCCCGTTGATGCCGGCGGGGATGCGGATCGAGCCGCCGCCGTCCGAGCCCTGCGCGAACGGCACCATCCCGGCGGCGACGGCGACCGCCGCTCCCCCGCTGGAGCCCCCGGCCAGCCGGCTCGGGTCCCAGGGGCAGCGGGCGGGGCCGACCAGGTCGTTGTCGGTGTAGCAGGGGAAGCCGAACTCCGGGGTGTTCGTCTTGCCGATGCTGATCGTGCCGGCCGCAGCCAGCTTGGCGACCACCGCGTCGTCGACGTCGGGCACCAGGTCGGTGAGCACCGCCGAGCCGAACGTCGTCCGCACCCCGGCGGTGTTGTTGAGGTCCTTGACCGCGGTCGGCACGCCGTGCAGCGGCGGCAGGTCGGTCCCCTCGGCGACCGCCCGGTCCGCCCGCGCGGCCGCGGCCAGCGCCGGCTCGGGTGTCACGGTCAGGAAGGCGCCGAGGCCGGCGTCGAGCGCCGCGACGCGGGCCAGCGCGTGCTCGACGAGCTCGGTGGCGCTGACCTCGCCCGCGCGGACGGCGGCCGCCTGCTCGAGCGCGGTCAGTTCGTGCAGCTGGGTGCCGGTCACGACGCCGGACGCTAGCGGTGGACCCGCCGCCCCGGAAGCGTCCGGACCACCAGGCAGGATGCCTGCGTGGACACCTCCCGCGCCGCTGCCGTCGCCGCCGACGACGCCGACCCGCTCGCCGGGTTCCGGGCCCGCTTCACCGGCACCGCCGACGACGGCCCCGACCGGTTGCTGTACCTCGACGGCAACTCGCTGGGCCGGCTGCCGGTCGAGACCCCGGCCGCGGTGGCCCGGGTGGTCGAGCAGGAGTGGGGGCGCGGGCTGGTGGGCTCGTGGAGCTCGTGGATCGAGCAGTCCCGGCGGATCGGCGACGTGCTCGCGGCGGGTGCCCTCGGTGCGCGGCCGGGCGAGGTGCTGGTGGCCGACTCCACCAGCGTCGACCTGTACAAGCTGGTGGTCGCCGCCGCGGACGCCCGGCCCGGCCGCGACGTGCTGGTCTGCTGCGCCGACGACTTCCCCACCGACCGCTTCGTCGTCGCCGGGGTCGCGCAGGCGCGCGGCATGACGGTGCGCGAGGTGGAGGCGCACGTCGACGAGGGGCTCGACCTCGACGTGCTCGCCGCGGCGCTCGACGAGCGGGTGGCGGCCGTCGTCCTGTCGCAGGTCGCCTACCGGTCCGGCGCGCTGGTCGACGTCGCGGCGGTGACCCGGCTGGCCCGCGAGGCCGGCGCGCTCGTGGTCTGGGACCTCAGCCACGGCGCCGGCGCGGTGCCCGCCGACCTCACCGCGACCGGCGCCGACCTCGCCGTCGGCTGCACGTACAAGTACCTCAACGGCGGCCCCGGGGCGCCGGCGTTCCTCTACGTCCGGCAGGAGCTGCAGGAGCAGCTGCGCCAGCCGATCTGGGGCTGGTTCGGCCAGCGCGACCAGTTCGCGATGGGCCCGGCGTACGACCCGGCGGACGGCGTCGACCGGTTCGCCGTGGGCACCCCGCCGGTGCTCGCGATGGCGGCGGTCGAGGTCGGCGCGCGGCTGACCGCGGAGGCGGGCATCGAGCGGCTGGCCACCAAGGGCCGGGCGCTGACCGAGCTGGTCGTGGCCCTGGCCGACGAGTGGCTCGCCGCGCACGGCGTCACGGTCGCCTCGCCGCGGGACCCTGCCCGGCGCGGCTCGCACGTCAGCCTGGCGCACCCGGCCGCCTGGCAGCTGACCCAGGCGCTCATCGACCGCGGCGTCGTCCCCGACTACCGGACGCCGGACCGGCTGCGGCTGGGGCCCGCGCCGCTGTACACCCGGTTCGTCGACGTCTGGGACGCGATGGACCGGCTGCGCACCGTGCTCACCGAGCGGTCGCACGAGGCCTACCCGACCGAGCGCAGCCGGGTGACCTGAACGGCGATGAGTTCCGCGGCCCCGGGCGGTCTGACCCGGTGACCGACCGACCAGGAGGAACCGCGTGACCCAGCTGCTGCGAGTCCAGAACTTCACCGTCTCGAGCGACGGCTTCGGCGCCGGGGAGGGCCAGAGCCTGGAGCGCCCGTTCGGGCACGCCGACCCCCGTGAGCTGATGGCCTGGGCGCTCGCGACGGCGAGCTTCCCGAACCGCTCGGGCGGGGGTGGCAGCCGCGGCCTCGACGACTACCTCACCCGCGACTTCGCCCACGGCATCGGCGCGGAGATCATGGGCCGCAACAAGTTCGGCCCGCAGCGGGGTCCGTGGACCGACACCGACTGGCAGGGCTGGTGGGGGAACGAGCCGCCGTTCCACACCCCGGTGTTCGTGCTGACCCACCACCCGCGGCCGTCGTTCACGCTGTCGGACACCACGTTCCACTTCGTCGGCGGCCAGCCCGCGGACGTGCTGGCGCAGGCGCGGGCAGCCGCGCAGGGCCGCGACGTCCGGCTCGGCGGCGGGGCCACCGTCGTCCGGGAGTTCCTCGACGCCGACCTGGTCGACACGCTGCACGTGGCGGTCGCTCCGGTGCAGCTGGGCGCCGGCACCCGGCTGTGGCAGTCGCCGGACGAGCTGGACGACCGGTTCCACCACGACGTCGTCCCCAGCCCCAGCGCGGTGGTGCACCACCTGTTCTGGCGCCGCTGAGGGCTCAGGCCGTCAGCGCGTCGGGCATCCCCAGCCAGCTGCGCCAGCGCGGGTCGACGGTCCGGTGCCCGAGCAGCCGCCAGGCGGCGCCGCTGGGGGCGCGCGGCGGGTGCGGGAGCGTCCAGCCCATCTCGGCCAGCGAGCGGTCCGCCTTGGTGTGGTTGCACCGCCGGCAGGCCGCCACCACGTTGTCCCAGGTGTGGGTGCCGCCGCGGCTGCGCGGCACCACGTGGTCGATGCTGGTCGCCGACGCCCCGCAGTACACGCAGGTCTGCGCGTCGCGGGTGAACACCGCCCGGCGCGACAGCGGCACCGACACCGGGTACGGCACCCGCACGTAGCGGGTCAGGCGCACCACGATCGGGACGGCGAGGCTGAGCCGCTCGGCGTGCACGAGCGCGTCGGTGACGTCGACCAGCTCGGCCTTGTCGGCCAGCACGAGCACGATCGCGCGACGGCTGGAGACCACGCACAAGGGCTCGTAGGTGGCGTTGAGCAGCAGGGTGGCGGCGGTCGTGACGGACGCCGGGACGGGCGCGCGCGGACCGGCGGACGGGTCGGTGCGCGGGCCCGGCTGGCCCGGCGCGGTCGACCCCGGAGCGGTGAGCTGCACGGGACACCTCCGTGTCCCCCGGGCGCTCCCGACGGCTTCGGGAGACCGAGGACGGGTCCATCCTGCCCACATCCACCCCGACCTCGGCAACCAGGAACGTCGGCGGCCCCCGCTACCGTCGCCGGGTGCGCTACCCCGACGCCCCCCGTCTGGACCTGGTGGAGGACCTGCACGGTTCCCCGGTCGCCGATCCCTACCGCTGGCTCGAGGACGCCGACGACCCCCGCACCGTGGCATGGGCGCAGGCCCAGGACGCGCTGGCCGCCGACCTGCTGGCCGGGCTGCCGGAGCGCGCGGCGTTCGCCGCCCGGATGGAGCAGCTGGTGCACGCCGGCGCCGTCGGCATCCCGGTGTGGCGGGCCGGCCGGGCGTTCTCCACCCGCCGCGACCCGGGGCAGGAGCACGCGGTCCTGCGCGTCACCGAGCCCGACGGCACCGTGCGGGTGCTCGTCGACCCGACGGCGCTCGACCCCGCGGGCACCACCACGCTCGACGCCTGGTCACCGTCCTGGGAGGGCGACCGGCTGGCCTACCAGCTGTCCACCGGGGGCGACGAGGAGTCGCGGCTGTACGTGCTGGACGTCGCCACCGGCGAGGTGCTGGACGGGCCGGTCGACCGCTGCCGCTACTCCCCCGTCGCCTGGCTGCCCGGCGGTGAGGAGCTGTTCTACGTGCGCCGGCTCGCGCCGGACCTGGTGCCGGCCGGCGAGGAGCAGTTCCACCGCCGGGTGTGGCGCCATCGGGTCGGCGCGGACCCGGCCACCGACGTGCTGGTGCACGGCGAGGGCAGCGACCCGGCCACCTACTTCGGTGCCCGCACCAGCGCCGACGGCCGCTGGCTGGTCGTCTCCGCCGCCGTGGGCACCGCGCCGCGCGACGACGTGTGGCTGGCCGACCTGGCCGGGGACGGCGAGCTGCGGCCGCTGCAGGTGGGCGTCGACGCCCAGCTGACCGCTTGGGTGGCCCGGGACGGCCGGCTGTGGCTGCACACCGACCGCGACGCGCCGCGCAGCCGGCTGGCCGTCGCCGACCCCGCCGACCCGGCCACCTGGGCGCCGGCGGCGTGGCGGGGGGTGATCGCCGAGTCCCCCGACGGCGTGCTGTCCGACGTGGCGCTCGTCGACGGTCCCGAGGGCGACCTGCGGGTGCTGGCCGTGCACGCCGTCGACGCCACCGACCGGTTGTCGGTCTGGGCCGCGGACGGCTCCGGGCGGCTCGCCGACGTGACCGCGCTGCGGCCCGGGTCGGTCTCGGGCGTGAGCGCCCCGCCCGAGGGCGGAACCACCGCGTGGGTCGGGTACACCGACTACGCCACGCCGCCCTCGGTGCTGCGCTGGGACGCCGCCGACCCGGCCGGCCTGGAGTCCTACGAGCAGGCCCCGGTCGCCGGGGAGGTGCCCGACGTGCGGGTGGTCGAGACGCACGCGACCTCCGCCGACGGCACCCCGGTGCACCTGTTCGTCCTGTCCGCCGGCGGCACCCCCGGCACCCCGCGCCCGACCGTGCTCTACGGCTACGGCGGCTTCAACGTCTCCCTCACCCCGGCCTACTCGGCGCAGGCGCTGGCCTGGGTCGCCGCCGGCGGGGTGTGGGTGGTGGCCAACCTGCGCGGCGGGTCGGAGCACGGCGAGGAGTGGCACCGGGCCGGCATGCGCGAGCGCAAGCAGAACGTGTTCGACGACTTCGCCGCCGCGGCCGGGCACCTGGTCGCCGAGGGCTGGACGACGCCCGCGCAGCTGGCGGTGATGGGCGGCTCCAACGGCGGGCTGCTGGTCGGTGCGATGACCACCCAGCACCCCGACCTGGTGGCCGCGGTCGTGTGCAGCGCGCCGCTGCTGGACATGGTCCGCTACGAGCTGTTCGGGCTGGGCCGGACCTGGAACGACGAGTACGGCACCGCCGCCGACCCGGTCGAGCTGGGCTGGCTGCTGGGCTACTCGCCCTACCACCGGGTGGTCGAGGGCACCGCGTACCCCGCGGTGCTGTTCACGACCTTCGAGTCCGACACCCGGGTCGACCCGCTGCACGCCCGCAAGCTCGCCGCCGCGCTGCAGCACGCCACCAGCGCCGAGGCGCCGGTCGTGCTGCGCCGGGAGCTGTCGGTCGGCCACGGCGCCCGGGCGGTCAGCCGGACCGTGGGGCTCGCCGCGGACCAGCTGGCCTTCCTGGCCCGGTACACAGGGCTACAGTCCAAGCACTGAGAGCCACGTCACTGCCCCGAAACCGACACGAACCGGAACGGCTGCGGCACGCTCCACTGACGCTGCCGGCGACCGCCGGGCCGACGACAGGAGGCGCCACCCGATGAGCGGGGCCCTGACGCAGCTGGCCGCGTCGTCCACCGAGCCGAGCTGCGTCCAGCAGGACGCCGGGTCGCTGTGCGCCCGGGTGTGGGACGTCACCGGCGTCGAGTGGCTGTCGACGAACGCCGACGCGCTCATCCGCACCCCGGCGCGGGTGCTGCTGATCGTGGCGCTGGCGGTCACCGTCCGGCTGCTGCTGCACCGGGGAATCCGCAAGCTCACCGACCGCACCGCCACCGGCGCCGTCCCGACGGTGCTGCGCCCCTGGCGCCGGCGGCAGCGGCGCGCGGACCCGGTGGCCGCCGAGCAGATCACCGCCCGGCGCACCCAGCGGGCCGAGGCGATCGGGTCGGTGCTGCGCAGCATCGCGTCGTTCGCCGTGACCGGGATCGCCGTGGTCCTGGTCCTCGGGGAGCTGGGCATCAACCTGGCGCCGATCCTCGCCAGCGCCGGGGTGATCGGCGTGGCCCTCGGCTTCGGCGCGCAGAACCTGGTCAAGGACTTCATCGCCGGGATCGGGATCATCCTCGAGGACCAGTACGGCGTCGGGGACGTCGTCGACCTCGGGCCGGCCAGCGGGACGGTCGAGGCCGTGGGGCTGCGCATCACCCGGCTGCGGGACGCGCACGGCGTCGTCTGGTACGTCCGCAACGGCGAGGTGCTGCGGGTCGGCAACAAGAGCCAGGGCTTCGCCCAGGTGGTCGTCGACCTGCCGGTCGCCTCCGACACCGACCTCGAGCGGGCCCGCACCGTGCTGCAGGAGACCGCCGACGCGATGGCCGCCGACCCCGCGTGGGCGCCCACGCTGCTCGGTGAGCCGGAGTCGCTGGGCGTCGAGCAGATCACCGCGGCCGGGGTGGTGCTGCGCGTGCAGGTGCGCGCCACCAACGCCGACCAGTGGCGGGTGGCCCGCGAGCTGCGGCAGCGGCTGCAGGAGCGGCTGGTCGCCGAGGACATCCGCACGCCCCAGCCGCTGCTGGGCGCCGACCTCGGCGCAGGTGCCCGCTGAGCCGCCCCGCCGCGCAGCGACCCGCGACCTTCGGCCAGGTCTTCGCCGTCCGCGAGTTCCGGCCGCTGTTCGGGTCGTACCTGCTGTCCACCGTCGGCGACGAGCTCGCCCGCGTCGCGCTGACCGTCTCGGTCTACCAGCGCACCGACTCGGCGCTGCTGTCGGCGATCACGTTCACGATCAGCTACCTGCCCTGGCTGGTCGGCGGGCCGGTGCTCTCCGCGCTGGCCGACCGGCTGCCCCGGCACCGGGTGCTCATCGGCAGCGACCTCGTCCGGGCCGTGCTGGTCGCCCTCATGGCCGTGCCCGGGCTGCCGCTGTGGGTGCTGCTGGCGCTGCTGCTGCTGGTGTCGGTGGCCGCACCACCGTTCGAGTCGGCCCGCTCGGCGCTGATGGCCGACGTGCTCGACGGCGAGCGCTACGCGGTGGCCACCTCGCTCACCGGCATCACCCAGCAGCTCTCCCAGCTGGTCGGGTTCCTGCTCGGCGGGGCGCTGCTGGTGTGGCTGTCGCCGTCCGGCGCGCTGCTGCTGGACGCCGCCACCTTCGTGGTCTCCGCGCTCTGGCTGGCCCGCGGCCTGCGCCGGCGCCCCGCGCCGGCCGTGCGCGAGGTGCGTCCCTCGCTGTGGCAGGACACCGTCAGCGGGCTGCGGTTCGTCGCCGGCTCGTCCCGGCTGCTGGCGATCACCGGCCTGGTGTGGACGGCGGCGATGTTCAGCACCGCTCCCGAGGGCATCTCCGCGGCCTGGGTCGACGAGCTCGGCGGCGGGCCGACCGGCACCGGTGTGCTGCTGGCCGCCTACCCCGCCGGGACGACGCTCGGCGGGCTGGTGCTCGCCCGGTTCGTCCCCCCGCGGCTGCGCGACCGGCTGGTCACGCCGCTGGTGCTGCTGTCGCTGGGCGGGGTGCTGGCCGCGGGCGTCGTCGCGCGGCTGCTCGGCGACGGCGCCGCGGGCCTGCCGCTGACCGTGGCGGTGCTGTTCGCCGGTGGGCTGGGTGCGGCGTGCACGATCCCGCTCAACGTGGCCTACGTGCAGTCGGTGCCGGCGGAGCTGCGCGGCCGGGCGATCGGCGTGGCGATCGCCGGCCTGTGGGGCGTGCAGGGCCTGGGCGCGCTGCTCGCCGGGGTCGCCGCGCAGGTCTGGTCGCCCAGCACGGTGGTGGCCGGCGCCGGCGCGCTGGGCCTGCTGGTCGCCGCCCGGCCGCTGGTGGTGCTGGCCCGCAGCGGCCTGACGCCGGCCGGCCGTGACGCAGCCGACCCCGGGCCCGTGCCCGCACCGGCCGAGGCTGAGGGACGATCAGGGGCATGAGCGAGACGGCGGCGGACACCTTCTACGCCGAGGTGGGTGGCGAGGCCACCTTCCGGACCCTCGTCGCGCGGTTCTACGCCGGCGTGCGCGAGGACCCGGTGCTGCGGCCGATGTACCCCGCCGACGACTGGGAGGGGGCGGAGACCCGGCTGCGGATGTTCCTCGAGCAGTACTGGGGCGGCCCGCGCACCTACTCGGAGAACCGCGGTCACCCGCGGCTGCGGATGCGGCACGCCCCGTTCGCCATCGACGAGGCGGCCCGCGACGCGTGGCTGCGGCACATGCGCGAGGCCGTCGACTCCCTCGAGCTGACCCCTGAGCAGGACGCCACGCTGTGGGGGTACCTGGAGATGGCCGCCCGCAGCATGCAGAACCGGTGGCCGGCCGACTCCGGCGGCATGCTCGCCCCCTGAGTCCTGCATGAGCCGGGCCGGTCCGGGGCAGTCATGGAGTTCTCCGGTTCCACCGCCCGAGGAGCACCCGCTGAGCGAGAACCTGCCCGTCCCCGCGCCCGACTGGTGGCGCGACGCCGTCTTCTACCAGGTCTACATCCGCAGCTTCGCCGACGGCAGCGGCGACGGTGTCGGCGATCTCGCCGGCATCCGCGACCGGCTGCCGTACCTGCGGGCGCTGGGGATCGACGCGCTGTGGATCACGCCGTTCTACCCGTCGCCGATGGCCGACCACGGCTACGACGTCGCCGACCCCCGGGACGTCGAGCCGGCGTTCGGCGACCTGGCCGGCTTCGACGCGCTGCTCGCCGACGCGCACGAGCTGGGCATCCGGGTGACCGTCGACCTGGTGCCCAACCACAGCTCGCACGAGCACGAGTGGTTCCAGGAGGCGCTGGCCGCCCCGCCCGGTTCGCCGGCCCGCGCCCGGTACTTCTTCCGCGACGGGCTGGGCCCGCACGGCGACGAGCCGCCGAACAACTGGCCCTCGGTGTTCGGCGGCCCGGCCTGGAGCCGGGTGCCCGACGGCCAGTGGTACCTGCACCTGTTCGCCCCCGAGCAGCCCGACCTCGACTACACCCACCCCGAGGTGGTCGCCGACCTCGAGGAGACGTTGCGCTTCTGGCTGGACCGGGGCGTCGACGGCTTCCGCATCGACGTCGCCCACGGGATGGCCAAGCCGCCGGGCCTGCCGGACATGGTCCCCGCGGAGGACACCGGCCTGTTCGCCGACGACGGCCCCGGTGACCTGCGCTTCGACCAGGACCACGTGCACGCGCTGCACCGCCGGGTGCGCGCGGTGCTGGACGAGTACCCCGACCGGATGGCGGTCGGCGAGGTGTGGGTGTTCGACGACGAGCGGCTGGCCTCCTACATCCGCCCCGACGAGCTGCACCTGGCCTTCAACTTCAAGCTGCTGACGGCCGACTGGGACGCCGCGGAGCTGCGCTCGGCGGTCGAGCACTCGCTGGCCACCGTGGCCCCCACCCCGGCGCCTGCCTGCTGGGTGCTGTCCAACCACGACCGGCCGCGGCACGTCACCCGCTACGGCGGCGGCGAGCAGGGCACCCGCCGCGCGCGGGCCGCCGCGCTGCTGCAGCTGGCGCTCCCCGGCGTCGCCTACGTCTACAACGGCGACGAGCTCGGCATGCCCGACGTCGACCTGCCCGACGAGGCGCTGCAGGACCCGATCTGGGAGCGGTCCGGGCACACCGAGCGCGGCCGCGACGGGTGCCGGGTGCCGCTGCCCTGGTCCGGTGACGAGCCTCCGTACGGCTTCTCCACGGCAGCGCACACCTGGTTGCCGATGCCGGCCGGCTGGGGTCCGCTCACCGCGGCCGCCCAGGACGCCGACCCCGGCTCGATGCTGTCGCTGTACCGGGCCGCGCTGGGCCTGCGCTCGTCCTCCCCCGCGTTCCGGGGCGAGGAGCTGGAGTGGGTCCCGGCGCCGGAGGGCTGCCTGGCGTTCCGCCGGCCCGGCGGGCTGGTCTGCCTGGTCAACCTGTCCGCGGAGCCGGTCCCGGTGCCCGAGGGCCAGGTGCTGCTGGCCAGCAGCCCGGTGGACGGCGGCACGCTGCCCGTCGACGCCGCGGTGTGGCTGGTCCCGTGAGCGGCACGCCCGGCCGGGGGGTGACCATGCCGACCGCGGGTAGCATCCGACCGGTGACCCAGCGTCGTGTCCAGCGCTGAGGTGCTCGTCCGCCGACCCGGGTCGGAGCACTTCTCCGAGGAGGTCAACCGCGCCATGACGGTGCTGCAGGTCGACGGCCTGACGAAGTCGTTCGGCGCCCGTCGCGTCCTCCGGGGCGTGACCTTCACCGTCGGGGCCGGCGAGATCGTCGGGCTCGCCGGCACCAACGGCGCGGGGAAGTCGACGCTCGGGGACGTCCTCGCCGGCATCACCGCGGCGGACGGCGGCACGATGACGCTCAAGGGCCACCCGTACGCGCCGCTGTCGGCCGCGGACGCCCGCCACCTCGGGGTCGGCGTGGTCGAGCAGCTGGTCCGCATCTCCCCCGAGCTGACCGTCGCGCAGGCGGTGTTCCGCGGCACGCCGCAGGCCGGCGCCCCGCACGCGGAGCTGCGCGACCCGGCCCGCGCCCTGCTGGCGGAGATCGCCCCCGACGTCGACCCGGACACCCGGGTGGGCGAGCTGCCGCACTTCGTGCACGGGCTGGTCGAGATCGCCCGGGTGCTGGCCGAGGACACCGACCTGGTGGTGCTCGACGAGGTCTCCGCGGCGCTGCTGCCCGGGGAGGTCGCCGGGCTGCACTCGGTGGCCGGCCGGCTCAGCCGCGAGGGGCGCGGCCTGCTCTACATCAGCCACCGGCTGCCCGAGATGCTCGAGGTCGTGGACCGGGTGCTGGTGCTGCGCGACGGCCGGATCGCCCTGGACCGCCCTGCGGCCGCGCTCGACCCGGTCCGGCTGGCGGTCGAGACCGTCGGCGAGCCGGTGCCCGCGCCCGCGCCCCGCGCGGCCCCGCGCCCGGCGGCCCCCGAGGGCGACACGGTCGCCGCGGACGCCGACGCCGTCGTCCCCGCCCCGCGGCCCGCGCCGGCCGAGGAGGTCGCGCTGCAGGTGAGCAACCTGCGGGTGCCCGGCTCCGTCGCGGGCGTCGACCTGCTGGTGCACCGCGGCGAGGTGGTCGGGCTGACCGGGCACCGCTCGTCCGGCGTCCAGGAGATCGCCGCCGCGCTGGCGGGCGACCTGCCGGCGGTCAGCGACGAGCTGCTGCTGCACGGCGAGCCCCGGCTGCTGGCCGGCGACACCGACGACGGTCTGCGGCTGCCGGCGTACCGCCCGGACGAGGACGCCTACGGCGTGGACCCCGGGGAGACGATCGTCCGGACGCTCAGCCAGGAGCGGTGGGGCGCGCTGACCGACCTGCGCAAGGAGATCGCCACGCTGCGCGGGGTGATCCGCACGGTGCACCAGATGGACGTCAAGACGCTGAGCATCCGCACCGCGGTCGGCGCGCTGTCCGGGGGCGACCAGCACAAGCTGGCGCTGGCCCGCTGGTTGGAGTCCTCGGCGCGCGACGTCGTCGTCCTGCACGAGCCCACCCGGGGCCTCGACGTCCGCGCCCGGCAGCAGGTGCGCCGGATGCTGGACGACGCGACCGCGCGGGGCACGTCGGTGGTCGTCGTGTCGGTCGACCCCGACGAGCTCGCCGAGTGCTGCGACCGGGTGGGCGTGGTGGCCGGCGGCCGGGTCACCGACTGGATCGACACCGGCACGCTGGACGCCGGCGGCGTCCGGGAACGGATCCTCGAGGCGGCGAACGCCGCCTGAGGCGGTGCCCGCGCCGGACGTCGTCCGGTGCGGGCACCGCCGCGGGGTCGTCGGTCAGACGGACACGTTGCCGGCGACCGACCGGAGCTTGTGCCGGGCCAGCGCGAGGTTGGCGGTCGTGCGGTTGAGCACGAGGTAGATGAACAGGCCGGCGTTGCCTTGGCCCTTGAGCACGTTGATCAGGTGGTACTGGCTCTCGAGCGTGATCAGGATGTCCTCGATCTCGTCCTTGAGCTCCAGGTCGCTGATCGTGCGCAGCTTGGCGCGGATCACGTTGGAGTTGCCCGCAGCGGCGACGTTCAGGTCGAAGCCCGGGGTGCCGCCGACGGCCAGGGCCATCCCGCTGTCGATGTCGACGATGGCGGCGCCGTTGGCGCCCTCGATCGCGAGCAGGTCGGCGATGACGTTGTCGAGCTGTGCCACGGTGAGTGCTCCTGTCGTTTCCGGGAAGGGGCGCAGCGGGGTGCTGCGCACCGGTTCGGGCTGGGCCCCGGCCGGGCTCGGGGGCCCGGGCTCCGGGGTGTCCTGGCCGACGGCGGGCGGCGGCTCGGGCAGCGCGGGCGGGGAGTCCTCAACGCGCTCCGGGGGGAGTGCGCGCACCGCCCCCGGAGCGGGGTCCTGCGGCTCGGGCCGCCCCCGCCACAGCGACGCCCACCACCCGCTTGCCATGCCTCGTTCCGCCTTCGCCGTAGGGCTCAGGACCTCCAGACAACACGTCCCCGCAGGGCCCGGCAAACCGACCCGCATATCCCCTGGTGAGCGCGCCGACACCCTCCGCCACCGGTCGTCGACGGCCGTCCGCCGGGTACCGGCCGATCGCGCTCCGGTAGCTTCGCGGCACGTGAGGACCCGGGACCTGAGCTACGTCGCCCTGTTCGCCGCGATCACCGCGGTGCTCGGCCTGGTGCCCGCGATCAACGTCGGCCCGGTGCCGGTGACCGCGCAGACGCTGGGCGTGATGCTCGCCGGGTCGGTGCTGGGCGCGAAGCGCGGCTTCCTCTCCCAGCTGCTGTTCCTGGTGCTCGTCGCCGTGGGGCTGCCGCTGCTGGCCAGCGGCAGCGGGGGCCTGAGCGTCTTCGCCGGCCCGTCGGCCGGCTACCTATACGCGTGGCCGCTGGGCGCGTTCGTCACCGGGCTGGTCACCGAGCTGGCCTGGCGGCGGTTCACCCTGGGCTGGGCGGTGCTGGCCAACCTGCTCGGCGGGGTGCTCGTCGTCTACGCCGTCGGTGTCCCGTTCGTCGCCGTGTACGCCGGCGACGTGACGCTCGCGCAGTCGTTCACCGGCTCGTTCGCCTTCCTGCCCGGCGACGCGGTGAAGGTCGTCGTCGCGTCGCTGTGCGCGGTGCAGGTGCGCCGCGCCTACCCGGTGATCGAGCGGCCGCGGCGGGCCCCGGTCTCCTCGTGAGGGCGCGGCGCGCCGCCCGGGAGCCGGCCGCCGTCGCCGACCCGGCGCGCGGCATCGAGCTGACCGGGGTGGGCCACGCCTACGGCGAGCGGACCGTGCTGGCCGGGCTGGACCTGCACCTCACCGAGCGCCGGATCGGGGTGGTCGGCGCGAACGGGTCGGGCAAGAGCACCTTCGCCCGGCTGCTCAACGGCCTGGTGGTGCCGACGGCGGGCCGGGTGCTCGTCGACGGGCTGGACACCCGCAGCCAGCTGCGCGCCGTCCGCCGGCGGGTCGGGTTCGTGTTCCAGGACCCCGACGCGCAGATCGTGCACCCCACCGTCGCCGAGGACGTCGCCTACGGCCTGGAGAACCTGGGCGTGCCGGCGGCGGAGCGCGCCGAGCGGGTCGCGGAGGTGCTCGCGCGGTACGGGCTGGCCGGGCACGCCGACCACCCGGCGCACCTGCTGTCCGGCGGGCAGAAGCAGCTGCTGGCGATCGCCGGGGTGCTGGTGATGCGGCCGGCCCGGATCGTGTTCGACGAGCCGACGACGCTGCTGGACCTGGTCAACGCCCGCCGGGTGGCCCGGGTGATCGAGGAGCTGGACCAGTCGGTCGTCGTCGTCACCCACCAGCTGGACCTGCTCGACGGGTTCGACCGGGTGCTGGTCGTGGACGGCGGCCGGGTGGTCGCCGACGACTCCCCCGCCCCCGCGATCGCCGCCTACCGCGCGCTGATGGCCGACCGGTGAGTCCACCCCACGAAGCCGCTCCGCCGGCGCTCCACGGCTCCGCGGGGACTGCGGGGTGAGCACGCTCGCGCTGTACGTGCCGGGCGCCAGCCGGGTGCACCGCTCCCCCGCCGGCGCGAAGCTGCTGGCCCTGGTGGCGCTCAGCGTGCTGCTGTTCGCGGTGCCGCGGGTGCCCGTCGCCGGGGCCGCCCTGGTCGCGGTGGTGCTGCTCGGGCTCGTCGGCGCCCGGCTGCCCGCAGCGCTGCTGGCCCGGCAGGTGCGCACCGTGCGCTGGTGGCTGCTGGCGCTGTTCGTGGTCACCTGGGTGGTGGGCGACCTGGCCGGCGCGGTGCTGGTGGTGCTGCGGCTGCTGGCGCTGGTGCTGGCCGCGGCGGTGGTGACCGCGACGTCCCGGGTGACCGAGCTGGTGACCGTGGTCGAGTGGCTGTGCGCGCCGCTGCGGGTGCTCGGCGTGCGACCGGCGCGGATCGGGCTGCTGGTCGCGATGACGCTGCGGTTCATCCCGCTGGTCGCCGAGCGGGCCGACCGGGTGCGCGAGGCGCAGGCGGCCCGGGGCGGCAGCGCGCGCGGGGTGCGCGGGCTGACCGACCTGGCCGCGGCGCTCCTGGTGCAGGTACTGCAGCTGGCGCACACGACGGCGGAGGCGCTGGACGCGCGGGGGGCCGACGACGAGCCGCCGGCGCGGAGCCGGAGGATGCGGGCGTGACCGGTCGGGTGCGGGAGATCTGGACGGCGCCGCGGGCGGCGGCGCCGATGGTGCGGCGCCCGGCGGTGCGGGCGCTGCCCGGTGTCGGGCTGGAGGGCGACCGGTACGCCCTCGGCGGTGGCACGTGGGCTGCGTACCCGGTGCAGGAGAAGCAGGTGACGCTCATCGACGCCGATGCCGTCGCCGAGGTGGCGCGGCTGGCCGGCGTGGACCTCTCGCCCGGGCAGACCCGGCGCAACGTCGTCACCACCGGCATCGACCTGCCCGCGCTCGTCGGCCGGTTCTTCCTGGTCGGCGAGGTGCTGCTGTTCGGCACCAAGCGCTGCC
The DNA here is from genome assembly GCF_040659695.1 of Modestobacter sp. NPDC049651. Lineage (NCBI taxonomy): Bacteria > Bacillati > Actinomycetota > Actinomycetes > Geodermatophilales > Geodermatophilaceae > Modestobacter > Modestobacter sp. NPDC049651. The sequence goes on along the minus strand of NZ_JBFAOG010000006.1, from coordinate 20,587 downwards.
CGCCGTGTACCCACCTCGAGCGGCTCACCGGGTTCCCCCTGGTCAAGCCGCTGGCGCCGCGGGGCGGGATCAACGCGGCGGTGTTCACCGGTGGTGAGGTCGCCGAGGGCGCCGCCGTCCGGCCGGTGGACGACGCCGAGGCCGCCCGCCGCGGTGCCCCGGTGGGCGCCGACCGGCCGGTGCCCCGGATCGTCGCCCTCCCCAGCTGACCACCCCCGCCGGGGGGTGGGGGCGCACCCGCGCCCACATATGGGCCCCCACCGGCAGCCGGTGGAGCCGGGGGTCAGCGGCGGGGGTGGCGGGGTTTGGCGGGGCGCCCCCCGTGGCGGCCCCGCCCCTCGCCCCCCCCCCGCGCTTTGCCGCCCCCCCCGCCATCCCTCTTTCGGCGCCGAAAGCGGACCGGATTCTCGCGAGGAACCGGGCCGGTTGATCGCGAGAGAGCGGGGCGTCAGTCGTCGTGGTGCTGGGCGAGGAAGTCCTTCTCCTCGGGGGTGAGCCGGCGCGGGCGGTTGAGCGCGAAGTCGACGGGCACGAGCAGCGTGCTGCCGGTGACGGCGAGCGTGCCGTGGTCGAACAGCTCGTAGTGGCAGCGGAACGACGCGGCGCGCACGTCGGACACCCACACCTCCACCCGCAGCGGCTCGGCGTCGTAGACCACCGACCGCTTGTAGGCGATCTCGTGCGAGGCGACGACGATGCCGCGGCGGAGCCCGGTCTTCTCGTCGTGCGTCGGGTGGTCGAAGAACAGGTCGACGCGGGCCATCTCGAAGTAACCGAGGAAGGCGACGTTGTTGACGTGCTGGTAGGCGTCCATGTCGGACCAGCGCATCGGGACGGCGACGGTGTGCCTCACGACCGTCACCCTGCCGCACGGCCCGGGCCGCCCCTACGGTCGGGGTGTGGGCGAGACCTGGGAGCCGGGGACGCCGGGGCTGGTGACCCTCCCGTCGGGGCGGACGGTGCGCGGTCGGGGCCTGCGCGGCCGGGTCCCGCCGGGGCAGCTGCCGGAGTTCGGCGTCTACCTGCTGGGCCGGCGTCCGCCGCGGGTGCCGTGGGAGCGCCGCTGGGTGTTCACCGCCGACTTCTGGGTGCCGCGCGACGTGGCGGGCTTCCGGTCGGCGCTGCGGGAGGCGTGGGACCGCGCCGGGGCGCAGCGGGTGGAGGTCGCGTGCCGGGGCGGGATCGGGCGCACCGGGACGGCGCTGGCCTGTCTCGCCGTCATGGACGGCGTGCCGCCGGACGACGCGGTCGCGTGGGTGCGGGCCCGGTACCGGCCGCGCGCGGTGGAGACGCCGGTGCAGCAGCGGTTCGTGCGCGGCTTCCGGGCCTGAGACGCCGCCGGCCGGCCGGAGCAGCAGCTCCGACCGGCCGTCGGTCGGCCCCTTCGCAGGGTCCCGCCGCGAGCGTGCGAGCGGTGGGGGGCGGAGGGGTCTTTGCTCAGTCGCGGGTGAGCTTGCGGTACGTGGCGCGGTGCGGACGGGCCGCCTCCAGGCCGAGCCGCTCGACCTTGTTCTTCTCGTAGTCGGCGAAGTTGCCCTCGAACCAGAACCACTTCGAGTCGCCCTCGTACGCGAGGATGTGGGTCGCGACGCGGTCGAGGAACCACCGGTCGTGGCTGACCACCACGGCGCAGCCGGGGAACTCCAGCAGCGCGCTCTCCAGGCTGGTGAGCGTCTCGGTGTCCAGGTCGTTGGTGGGCTCGTCGAGCAGCAGGAGGTTGCCGCCCTGCTTCAGGGTGAGCGCCAGGTTCAGCCGGTTGCGCTCACCGCCGGACAGGACGCCGGCCTTCTTCTGCTGGTCCGGGCCCTTGAACCCGAACGCCGAGACGTAGGCCCGCGAGGGCATCTCGACGTTGCCGACCTGGATGTGGTCGAGGCCGTCGGAGACGACCTCCCACAGCGACTTGTTCGGGTCGATGCCGCTGCGGCTCTGCTCGACGTAGCTGATCTTGACGGTCTCGCCGACCTTGATCTCGCCGTCGTCCGGCTCGTCCTGGTCGACCAGCATCTTGAACAGCGTGGTCTTGCCGACTCCGTTGGGGCCGACGACGCCGACGATGCCGTTGCGCGGCAGCGTGAACGACAGCTCGTCGATCAGCAGCCGGTCACCGAAGCCCTTGGTGAGCTTGTTGGTCTCGATGACCACGCTGCCCAGCCGCGGGCCCGGCGGGATCTGGATCTCCTCGAAGTCCAGCTTCCGGAACTTGTCGGCCTCGGCGGCCATCTCCTCGTACCGGGCGAGACGGGCCTTGCTCTTGGCCTGGCGGGCCTTGGCGCCGGAGCGCACCCACTCCAGCTCGTCGGCCAGGCGCTTGGCGCGCTTGGCGTCCTTGGCGCCCTCGACCTTGAGGCGGGCGGCCTTGGTCTCCAGGTAGGTGGAGTAGTTGCCCTCGTAGGGGTAGGCCCGGCCGCGGTCGAGCTCGAGGATCCACTGCGCCACGTTGTCCAGGAAGTACCGGTCGTGGGTGACGGCGATGACGGTGCCGGCGTACTTCTCGAGGTGCTGCTCCAGCCACGCGACGCTCTCGGCGTCCAGGTGGTTGGTGGGCTCGTCGAGCAGCAGCAGGTCGGGCGCCTCGAGCAGCAGCTTGCACAGCGCGACGCGGCGGCGCTCACCACCGGAGAGCACCTTCACGTCGGCGTCGCCGGGCGGGCAGCGCAGCGCGTCCATGGCCTGCTCGATGCGGTTGTCGAGCTCCCAGCCGTCGTTGTTCTCGATGACCTCCATGAGCTCGCCCTGCTCGGCGAGGAGGGCGTCGAAGTCGGCGTCGGGCTCACCCATCGCCGCGCTGACCTCCTCGAAGCGGGTCAGCGCCGCGCGGAGCTCCTTGACCGCCTCCTCGACGTTGCCGCGCACGTCGAGGTCCTCGTTCAGCGGCGGCTCCTGCTGCAGGATGCCGACGGTCGCGCCGGGGGCGAGCACGGTGTCGCCGTTGGAGGCGGTCTCCAGCCCGGCCATGATCTTCAGGACCGTCGACTTGCCGGCGCCGTTCGGGCCGACGACGCCGATCTTGGCGCCGGGCAGGAACGCCAGGGTGACGTCGTCGAGGATCACCTTGTCGCCGTGCGCCTTGCGCGCACGGACCATCGAGTAGATGTACTGGGCCACTTGGGGTGTCGAGCCTTCCGTCAGCGAGCGGGGACGGGGCGGGACGGCCGGTGAGCACCGTCGTCCGGCCCCGCCCCCTGCGTTCTCGGCGCCGATCCTCCCAGCCCGGGAGGCTCACGTCAGCGACGACTCCAGGTCGCCCGCATCGGTGCGTGCATCGGCGTGCACATCTTCCAACGTCACGGCACCCCCGTCGTAGTCCGTCGGGCGGTCGGCGAACGGGTCGACCGGGCCGTCGACGGCTCCCGGTGCGGCCCCCGGTGACGCCGCGCGGGTCTGCTTGACGAACGTCGCGTGACCGCGGGCCAGGTTCAGCCCGACCGCGATCGCCTTGATGCGGTCGGTGTACCGGCGGCCGTTCTCCGACTCCCACTGCTCGGTGGCCAGCACACCGCGCACGATGACCGGGTCACCCTTGCTGATGCTGCGGGAGACGTTGCCGCCGAGCTCGCCCCAGCATGCGACGTCCACCCAGTAGGTCGAGCCGTCGACGAACTGGTTGGCCTGCGGGTCGAACCGCCGGGCGGTGGACGCCATCCGGAAGTTGGTCACGACGGTGTCGCCGACCCGGTTCAGCCGGGGCGCGTCGGCGACGTTGCCGATGACGGTGACGGTGGTCTCGTTCACGGTGCTCCTCGAGGTGAGGCAGGCGCCGGGGGCGGCGCGACCGGCGCGGTGCCGGCTGACCACACCGTCGCCGTCCGGAGCCCCGCGCCGCGGACCACCGGGCGATCTGTGGACCGACCACCCGGATGTGGACGGCGGGGAGCGCCTCCGCCGTCCACGTGCTCCACCACCGCTGCGCGCGTCGCCGGCCGCCTCCGCACGCCGGGCACGGGGGTGCGCACCCACTGGCACGTGGCCTGGGACCCGGGCCGATCGGCCCCGTCATCGGCGGCGCCGTCACCCGGCCGACCCACCCGCCACCGGAGATCGCTGTCCTGGGGCTGTGGCGGATGGCACGATGTGCCTGCGCCGGGCCGGACGGCCCACGCGCGGTGCGGCTACGGGCTCCCGGCGCCGGACCGAGCGCCCGTAGCTCAGCGGATAGAGCAGGTGCCTTCTAAGCACTTGGTCGCAGGTTCGATCCCTGCCGGGCGCGCTCCGAGCGAGGTCAGGCGCCGGACGTCGTCGGGTCGCCGGCGGTGTCGCCGTGGGCCGCGTCGACCGCCTCGGCCGCGCCCGGGTCGGCCACCGCCGGGGTGGCCGGCGCACCGCGGCGGCCCAGCTCGATGGTCAGCAGCGCGGTGCCGATGCCGGTGGCCAGCGCGCCCAGCGCCCAGGCCGGACCGCTCCGCTCGATGCCGAGCGCCCGGTCCAGCGACAGGTCCCCGGGCCCGGTCTCGGTCAGCGCGGTCACCGCACCGATGAGGACGGCGTTGTACTCCCAGCCGCCGTTGGCCACCCACGGCCCGTTCGGCCGGTGCACCTTCTGGATCGCCGTCGTCATCACGCCGGTGAGCGCGGCCGAGGCCAGCGGCGTCGCGAGCCCGGCCGCGAGCAGCGCCCCGCCGGCGGTCTCCGTCGTCCCGGCGAGGACGGCGTGCACCTTCGCCGGTCGCATCTGCAGGGACTCCATCATCCCCTCGGTCCCGGCGCGACCGGGACCGCCGAACCACCCGAAGAGCTTCTGGGTCCCGTGCCCGATGAACAGGCCGCCGATCAGGAGCCGTGCCGCCAGTCGTCCGACGCTCATGCCGTCCTCCATCGTCTGGGTGGGGCCACGGTCCCACGCCCGGACGCCTCACGGGGCGCGCTGCGTCGCCGTCTACGAACCGGGGCCGGCGGGTCCGCCGAACAGCAGGTCGCCGGCGCGGGCGAGCACCTGCGCCCGGGGCCGGTCACCCGCGTCGACAGCGAGGAAGTGCTCTCCGATCGCCAGGCAGAACGCGAGCAGGCTGCGCGCCTCGACCTCGTCGGGGTCGCTGCAGAGGGACCCGATCAGCTCGCGGAGCAACGCCATCCGCCGGCCGTCCACCCGCCGCAGGCGCGCGGCCACCGCCTCGTCGCGCCGGGCCCAGTCGCGCACCGCGAGGTCGATCGGGAGCAGCCGGTCGCTGGAGAAGGTCAGCGTCCCGGCCCGCCAGATCCGGCTGCGGGCATCCCCGCCCGCGCGCTCCACCTGGGCGAGCACCTCGTCGGTGCTCTCCCGCTCCCAGGTGTCGAGCACCGCCTCGAGCAGGGCGTCGCGGTTGGCGAAGGCACCGTAGAAGCCGCCCTTGGTCACGCCGAGCGCCGCGGCCAGCACCTCGATCCGGACGGCGTCCGGACCTCCCGCGGCCAGCGCCCGCAGGCCCTCCTCGACCCACCGCTCGCGCGGGGTCCGGGTCACACCCACATCGGGCTCCCCAGTTCATGTACGGCGCCGTACACATCGGCTACGGTGCTCACGTACGGCACCGTACACACCAGGAGGCACGTCCCATGGCCCTCGCCTTGCTCCCCACCGACCGGGTGACCCGGGAGGTCCCCGGCCCGGTCCGCGCGCTGAGCTCCCTGGACCGGATCGACTACGCCGACCGGTTCACCCTGGCCACCGCCGCCGCCGCGACGCCCGAGCAGTGGGCCCGGGCGATGTTCGGCGACGTGCCGAGCCCCGCCGAGCAGCTGATCTGGCGCGGTGTGCTCGGCTTCCGCCTCGCCCGCGGTCGATCGCCGGCCACGGTCGCCGGGTGGCGCATCGGCGGGCACGGCGACGACTGGATCCGGCTGGAGACCGCGTCGTGGGCCCTCAGCGCCGACATGCTGGTGCAGACCGCCCGCGGCCAGGTGACCTGGACGACCTGCCTGCGGTTCGACCGGCCGCCCGGTCGCGCCGTCTGGCGCCCGGCGTCCGCCGTACACCGCCGGCTCGTGCCCGGCGTGCTCCGCGCTGCGGCGAGCCGGCTGGAGCGGGCCACCGCCGGATGAGGGTCACCACAGCACGCCGGGGTTCATGATCCCCAGCGGGTCGACCGCCTGCCGCACCCGGCGGCCGAGGTCCATCACGTCCGGGCCGAGCTGCTCGGGCAGCACGTGCCGCTTGGCCCGGCCGACCCCGTGCTCACCGGTGATCGTGCCGCCGGCGGCGAGCGCCACCCGGAGCAGCGCGTCGAACGCCTGGTGGGCCCGCACCCGGGCGGCCTCGTCGCCGGGCGGGTAGACGATCGCCGGGTGCACGTTGCCGTCGCCGGCGTGCGCGAAGGTCGGGATCTCCACGTCGAACTCGGCCGCCACCGCCTGCACCTGCGCGAGCACCTCCGGCAGCCGGTCGACCGGCACGCAGACGTCCTCGGCGAGCAGTGCGCCGCGGGCGTCGATCGCCGGTCCGCACGCCCGCCGCGCCTCCAGGAACAGCTCGCCCTCGGCCGGGTCGTCGGTGGCGAACACGTCGCGGGCGCCGGCCGCCTCGCAGCACTCCGCGACCACCGCCATCTCCTCGGTGCGCGCGGCACCGGGAGCGTCGGACTGCACGATCAGCAGCGCCCCGGCGGTCCGGTCCAGGCCCATCGGGGCCACGTCCTCGACCGCGCCGACCGCCCCGGCGTCCATCAGCTCGACCATCGACGGGCGCACCCGCGCGGCGATCGCCACCACCGCCCGGCCGGCGTCCGCGGGGCTGTCGAAGGTGGCCACCACGGTCGCGGCGGGCGGCTGCGGCGCCACCAGCCGCAGCACCGCGCGGGTGACGATGCCGAGCGTCCCCTCGCTGCCGACGAACAGCGCCAGCAGCGGCAGGCCGGCGACGTCCTTGAGCGTGCGGCCGCCGAGGGTGACCAGCCGGCCGTCGGGCAGCACCACGTCCAGCCCCAGCACGTAGTCGGCGGTCACGCCGTACTTGACGCAGCAGATGCCACCGGCGTTGGTCGCGACGTTGCCGCCGATCGAGGAGATGCGGAACGAGCCGGGGTCGGGCGGGTACCAGAGCCCGGCCGCGGCGGCGGCGTCCTTGACCGCGCTGTTGAGCGCGCCCGGCTCGGCCACCGCGACCCGGGTCACCGGGTCGACCTCGACCGCGGTCATCCGCTCGGTGGTCACCACCAGGCCGCCCTCGACCGCCGTCGCGCCGCCGGCCAGCGAGGTGCCCGCGCCGCGCGGCACCACCGGCACCCGGTGCGCCGACGCCCAGCGCAGCGCCGTCTGCACGTGCGCCGCCGTCTCCGCGCGGACCACCGCCAGCGGGGTGCCCGCGTCCGGCCGTCGGGTCCAGTCGTGCCGGTACTTCCCGGTCAGTTCCGGCTCGGTGACCACGACGCCGTCGGGCAGCGAGCGCACCAGCTCCGCGAGGGCCATCCCCGCAGCATGCGGCCGCACCCCCGCCGGCGTCCCGTGACATCTGACGTAGCCGCAGCCCGCCCGGCGACCCGGGACAGCCACCGGACCTGCGCGGTTGCATGGCGCGGTGCGACTGAGCCGGGCGGTGAACCTCGCCGAGGTGCGGGCCGTCGCCCGCCGCCGGCTGCCCGCCGCCGTGTTCGACACCATCGACGGCGGCGCGGACGACGAGCTGACGTTGCGGCGCAACGAGGCGGCCTTTCAGGAGCTGCTGCTGCGGCCGCGACCGCTGGTCGACGTGACCACCCGCAGCACCGCCACCGAGGTGCTCGGCCAGCCGGTGTCCCTGCCGGTGCTGCTGGCGCCGACCGGCGGCGGCCGGGTCGCGCACCGGCACGCGGAGCTCGCCGTCGCCGCGGCCGCCGCAGCGGTCGGCACCGTGCACGTGCAGAGCACCGTCACCAGCTACGCGCTCGAGGACGTCGCGGCCGCCGCCGGCGGCCGGGCCTGGTACCAGCTCTACCTGCCCGAGGACCGCTCGCGGACGGCGCCGATGGTGCAGCGGGTCGCCGACGCCGGCTACCGCGCGCTGGTGCTCACCGTCGACACCCCGGTGTTCGGCGGCCGCGAGCGCGACCGGCGCAACGGGTTCAGCCTGCCGCTGCGCGTCGGCGCCCGGCTGGCGGTCGGCACCGCCACCCACCCGCGGTGGGCGCTGGACCAGGCCCGCGGCGGCCTGCCCGGCGCCGGCCGGCGGCTGCCGGTGCGGGCCACCGTGGAGCAGATCCGCGCGTCTCCCAGCCCGGTCACCTGGGCCGACCTCGCCCGGGTGCGCGCGCTCTGGCCCGGTCCGCTGCTGGTCAAGGGCGTGCTCGACGGTGAGCAGTGCGACCGGCTGCTCGCCGAGGGCATCGACGGCCTGGTGGTGTCCAACCACGGCGGGCGCCAGCTGGACGGAGTCCGCGCGACGGTCGAGGCGCTGCCGGAGGTGGTCGCGGCCGCCGGGGGAAGGGTGCCGGTGCTGCTGGACGGCGGCGTGCGCCGCGGAACCGACGTCCTCAAGGCCCTCGCGCTGGGCGCGACCGCGGTGCTCATCGGCCGCCCGTACCTGTACGGGCTGGCCGCCGGCGGGCAGGCCGGCGTGGAGAAGGTGCTGGAGCTGCTGCGCGCCGAGCTGGACCGGGCGATGGCGCTCACCGGGTGCACGAGCGTGGCCGACGTCGACCGGCGGCTGCTGGACGGGAAGGGGACCAGGAGATGAGCGAGGGAGTCGTCGCGCCCGGCCGGGTGGCGGTCGTCACCGGCGCGGCCAGCGGCATCGGGCTGGGGCTGGCGCAGCGGTGCGCCGCCGAGGGCATGCGGGTGGTGCTGGCCGACGTCGAGGAGCCGGCGCTCGCCGCCGCGGCCGCCGGGCTGCGCGAGCAGGGCGCGGAGGTGCTGCCGGTGGTCACCGACGTGGCCGACGCCGCCTCCGTCGAGGCGCTCCGCGATGCCGCGCTGCAGGCGTTCGGCGCGGTGCACCTGGTGGTCAACAACGCCGGGGTCGGCGGCTCGCAGGAGCCGCTGTGGGAGGTGCCGCTGGGCGACCTGCAGTGGGTGTTCGGGGTGAACCTGTGGGGCGTGGTGCACGGCGTCCGCTCGTTCGTGCCGGTGCTGCTGGAGCAGGGCGCCGGTCACGTGGTGAACGTCAGCTCGGTGTTCGGGCTGTTCGCCGGCTCGCTGGGCGCCTACGGGGCGTCCAAGCACGCGGTCGTCGCGCTGTCGGAGTCGCTGCACTTCCAGCTCCGCGAGGCGGGCGCCCCGGTGGGGGTCTCGGTGCTGTGCCCCAGCGCGGTGCGCAGCAACTTCGACTCCTCCTCCCGCAACCGCCCCGCGTGGGCCGGCGCGGCCGAGGACACCGGCGCCGCCACGCAGGCCGCCCGCGGCGACCTGCACGCCCGGTCCGCGCCGCCCCGCGAGCCGGCGGAGGTGGCCGGGCTCGTCGTCGACGCCGTCCGCACGGGGCGCTTCTACGTGCTGACCAACTCCGCCCGGGACACCGCGATCCGGATGCGCGCCGAGGAGGTGCTCGCCGGCGTCCCGCCGACACCGCCGCTGACCTGGTGACCGGCGCTGCTCCCATGCTCCTCCCAGCGCGTGCAGGGAACTCACCACCGGCGCACAGGGAGCCCTGGGCAGGGCGGCGTCTCCTGGGGACGTGACCGAGAACGAGACCCCGCCCGCCACCGCCGTCCCGCACCGCCGCACGAAGCTGGGCCTCGCCGCGGGCGCCCTGGGCGCGCTGGGGCTGGCCACCGGCGTCGTCGTCGGCGTGCACACCGGCGGGACGTCGGCCGGCACCCTCGCCCAGCAGCCGGCCGCGTACTCCGAGCCGGTGGTGCTCGGCCGCGGGGGCCTCGGCTCCGGCTGGCCCGGTCAGGGCGGCAGCGGTACGACCAGCAGCACCCCGGCCGGCACCGCCACCGCCGACCAGGTGGTCGGCGTCGTCGACATTACCGCCACCCTCGGGTACCAGGACGCGCAGTCGGCCGGTACCGGCATGGTGCTCACCTCCGACGGCGAGGTCCTGACCAACAACCACGTCGTCGAGGGCGCCACCAGCATCACCGTGACCGTGCTGAGCACCGGCCGCAGCTACGAGGCGGCCGTCGTCGGCACCGCGCCCACCGCCGACGTCGCCGTCCTCCAGCTCACCGGCGCCTCCGGGCTGGACACGGTCGACGTCGACGACGACGGGGTGGCGGTCGGCGATGCGGTCACCGCGGTCGGCAACGCCGGCGGCGACCCGGACTCCACCAGCGCGGCCGACGGCACGGTCACCGCGCTCGACCGGTCGATCACCGCCACCGGCGAGGGCGGCTCGGACGCCGAGCAGCTCACCGGGCTGATCGAGACGAACGCGGACGTGCAGGCCGGCGACTCCGGCGGCCCGCTGTTCGACGCCGAGGGCGAGGTCGTCGGCATGGACACCGCGGCGTCCAGCGGCGGCCCGGTGCAGTCCTACGCGATCCCGATCGCGACGGCCCTCGACGTCGCCGGGCAGATCGAGGACGGCGTCGACGACGGCACGGTGCACCAGGGCCAGCCGGCGTTCCTCGGGGTCTCCGTGCGGGACGGCGCCACCATCGCGGGAGTGGTCCCCGGTGGCCCGGCCGACGGTGCGGGCCTGACCGCCGGCGACGTGGTCACCGCGGTCGGTGGAACGGTGATCACGAACGCCGAGGACCTGTCGACGGCGCTCGCCGCCCACGACCCCGGCGACCGGGTGACCGTCTCCTGGACCGACACCACCGGCGCCGCGCACTCCGCCACCGTCACCCTGGCCACCGGCCCGGCCGACTGAGTCACGCGGTGGCGGGCTGCGGGAGGCCCGAGAGGAACCGCCGGGCCCGGCGCGTCACCAGCAGGGTGCACCCGCCGGCCCCCAGCATCACCAGGACGCATGCGCCGCGCAGCACCCGCAGCCAGACGTCGTCGTCGATGGCGCCCTGGGCGAGCAGCCAGACGAGGCAGCCGAGGCTCTGCACCAGCGTCGCCGTCGCCAGCGCCTGCTGCTCGGCCTGCCAGCGGACGAGCCGGAGGTGCTCCGACCGGAGCGGTACCCGACCCCGGACCTGGTCGCGCAGCTCGCGCCGCTGGCGCCGGGCCAGCACCGCGAGCGGCTTCTCCCGGCGGCTGTACAGCCACGAGGCCCGGATGCCGGCGAACTGGACCACGAAACCCGCGACGGTCAGCACGACCGCCGCGGCCTTCCAGCCGGTCGTGGGATCGCCGTCGGCGCGCACGCCCGCCGCCCACACCGCGACGGCTCCGGCCGCGAACGGCAGCGCCACGGCGAGCCAGCGGTCGGCCTTCCGCGCGCTGACGCGCCAGTCGTCGGCGTCCGCGAGCGGGTAGCGGTCGAGCGTCGCCTCGGCGTCCGCCCAGCGCTCGCCGTCCGAACGCTCCGGCTTCGCCCGACGACCAAGATCCACGCCGGGATCATGGAGGACGCGCGGGTCAGCCGCCAGCCGGGCGGCCGACCCGCGGGCACAGGTCAGCGCCGGTCAGGGTGCACCCAGCCGATCGCCGGCAGGACGTGCTCGGTCAGCGTCTGCAGCAGCCGGGCGTTGTACTCCACGCCCAGCATGTTCGGGATGGTCAGCAGCAGGGTGTCCGCCTCACGCACGGCGACGTCCTTGGCCAGGGCCTCGGCCAGCTCGTCGGGCTCGCCGGCGTAGCTCCTGCCGAACCGGGCCCGCACGCCCTCCAGGACGCCGACCTGGTCGGTGCTGCGGCGCTCGTCGCCGAAGTACTGCCGGTCGACGTCGCTGGTGATCGGCATGACCGAGCGGCTCACCGAGACCCGCGGCTCGCGCGGCCAGCCGGCGTCCGCCCAGGCGGCGCGGAACCGCGCGATCTGCTCGGCCTGAAGCTCGTCGAACGGCACCCCGGTGTCCTCGGAGAGCAGGGTGGAGCTCATCAGGTTCATCCCCTGGTGCGCGGTCCACTCGGCGGTGGCCCGGGTGCCCGACCCCCACCAGATGCGGTCGCGCAGCCCTGGCGACTGCGGCTGGACGGCGAGCCGCGCGTTGCCGCCGACCATCCGCGGGTCGGCGTCGACGACGGCCGCGCCGTCGATCGCGGCGAGGAAGAGGTCGGTCTTCTGCCGGGCCAGCTCGGCGTCGTCGCTGCCCTCGGCCGGCACGTAGCCGAAGCTCTCCGAGCCGCGCAGCGCCGTCTCCGGTGACCCCCGGCTCACGCCGAGCTGCAGCCGGCCGGCGCTGATCAGGTCGGCGGCGGCCGCCTCCTCCGCCATGTACAGCGGGTTCTCGTACCGCATGTCGATGACGCCGGTGCCGATCTCGATCCGCCGGGTGCGCGCCGCGATCGCCGACAGCAGCGGGAACGGCGAGGCCAGCTGGCGGGCGAAGTGGTGCACCCGCACGTAGGCGCCGTCGACGCCCAGCTCCTCGGCGGCCTCCGCCAGCTCGACCGTCTGCAGCAGCGCGTCCGCGCCGGTGCGCACCAGCGACCCCGGGATGGGCTGCCAGTGCCCGAAGTTCAGAAAGCCGATCTTCTTGTCCACGCCGCCTCCAGCGCTCCCCCGGCGTCCGGTGTTCCCGTCGGGATGCTCCGGGCACCCGACGGTGTTGCCCGCTACAGCGGCCGCACCCGGCGGCCGACCACCGGAGGGAACGACATGCGCGCGACCGTCGACGGCACCGTCATCGCCGAGGCACCGGAGTCCGAGCTGGTCCGGATCGAGGGCAACTGGTACTTCCCGCCGTCCGCGATCGTGCCGGGCGCGCTCACCGAGAGCCCCACGCCCTACACCTGCCCGTGGAAGGGCGCGGCCCAGTACTGGGACGTGGTGACCCCGTCCGGCACGACGAGGGACGGCGCCTGGAGCTACCCCGACCTCAAGCCCTCGGCGGTCGAACGGGTGGGACGGGACTTCGCTGGGTACGTGGCCTTCTCCCCGGGCGTGACCGTGGGAGACTGACCACCCCGGCGGCCCCGCAGGCGGCCGGGCAGGGGGGGACATGGGCGCCGACCACCAGGACGCCGGTCACCGGGCGGCCGACCGCGCCGACGAGGTCGCGCACCGGACGGCGGAGCTGTCGGAGCGGATCCAGCGCCTGGCGGCGGGTGATGCCCCGCGCGCCGTGGACGTCGCCGCCTCGCAGGAGCACGCCCGCCAGGCGGTGGCCAAGGCACGCGACGCGCACGAGCGGGCCGTCGCGGGGCACGAGCGCGCCGCCGCGGCCCACGACCGGGCGGCCCAGGCGCACGACGACGCCGCGGCGCGCGGCCTGGGTGACCCGGCCGACCACCAGCGGCGGGCGGACCGGCACCGCGAGGCCGCGGAGCAGGACCGCCGGGAGGCGGAGGAGGACCGCGCGGAGGCGGCGGCCGAACCCGTCGACGACCGTGACTGAGCCGCCGGCCGCCCCCCGTGACGATCTGCGCGTCGACGAGCTGATCGCCCAGCTGGCCGACGTCGAGGTCACCCGGGAGGAGCTGCAGGTCGTCGAGGAGACCCTGCGCTCGCAGCAGCAGGACGCGGAGCGGCTGCTGGCGCGGTTCGAGGCGGAGCACCGCTGGCGCAGCCGCCTGTCCGCACTGCTGCCCGTGGGGCTGTGCCTCACCGACGGCAACGGCAAGCTCGTCGACGCCAACCCGGCGCTCGCAGCCACGCTCAGGGTGGGTCTGCACCGGCTGACCGGCAAGCCCCTGGCGGTGTACCTCGCCCCCGCGGACACCGCCGACTTCCGCCACCAGCTTCGGGCTCTGGCCAGCGGTGAACGCCCGGAGCACCGCGGCGCCGTGACCCTCCGGCCGCGCGGTGGGGCGCCGGCCGAGGCGGAGCTGTTCGGCTTCCCCGAGACCGTCGACCACGACCCGGCCACCGCCAGGGTCCAGTGGGTCCTGGTGCCGCGCCGGGCGACCGGCGGCGAGCCCGGACTGCTGCCTGCGCACTCGGAAAAGCTGGCCGAGGCGCTGGCCCAGCTGTCCGCGCTGCCGGTGGCGACGGTGGACCGGCACCAGCTGCTCGGTCGGATGGCCACCCTGGTCGGCGGCGCGGTGCCCGCGGCCTCCTGGGTCAGCGTCACGGTCGGTCCACCGGGCAGCCCGGACGGCGTCGGCAGCGACTCCGCCCAGGCGCAGGCGTTCGACGGGCTGCAGCTGCGGGCGGAGGAGGGCCCGGCGTTCGACGCCCACGACACCGGTCAGGTCGTGCTCAGCCCGGACATCGGCGCCGACGAGCGCTGGCCGGTGCTGGCCAAGCTCGCCGACCGGGGCGAGGTGCGCAGCACGCTGGTGCTGCCTGCGCGGACCGACGGGAACAGCACCGCGCTGGTCAGCCTGTACGCCGACCGGCGGCATGCCTTCGGCCCGTCGGACCGGCGGATCGCCGAGCTGGTGGTCGCCGCCGTCGCGGGGGTGCTGCAGATGGTCGCCGAGCGGGAGTCGCTGCACGAGCTCACCGGGCACCTGCACCGGGCGCTGGACTCCCGCGCGGTGATCGACCAGGCCAAGGGCATGGTGATGCTGCAGCTGGACGTCGACGCGGAGGAGGCCTTCCGCCGACTGGTCGCGCTCAGCTCCCGGCTCAACGTCAAGGTGCGCGACCTCGCCCAGCTGATCGTCGCCGGAGACCGGGACTCGGTGCTCGGCGCGCTGCGCGGCTGACCGGTCCGGGGCGCCCGCAGGTCAGCTCCTGGCGGCGTCCATCACGACCACCGCGCCGCCGACGTCCTCAGTGCCGTCGGCGTCGGGGCCGCTGAAGGCGCTGACGGTGACGCGCACGTTCACCGGCCGGCCCCGCCGGTTGACCGCCTCGAGGTCGAGGGCCTCGAACGGCGGCCCGTCGCCGGACACCTGGCGGCGCAGCAGCGGGTGCAGCTGGGAGACCGGCAGCCCGATGTCGAGGTTCAGCAGGTACTGACCGCGCACCTCGTCGTTGCGCAGGCCCCACAGCTCCTCGGCTGCGGAGTTCCACACCTGCACCCGCAGCTCGCGGTCGACGACGACGACCCCGTTCTGCAGGCTGCCGAGCACGCTGGTCATGAAGGTGTTGAGCGCCGACAGCCGCTCGCTGCTGCCGCGCTGCTCCTCGTTGGTGGAGTGGAGCTCGTCGTTGATCGACTGGAGCTCCTCGTTCATCGTCTCCAGCTCCTCGTTGGTGGACTGGAGCTCCTCGTTGGTGGTCTCCAGCTCCTCGACGGTCGACTGGAGCTCCTCGTTGGTGGTCTCCAGCTCCTCGTTGGTCGACTGGAGCTCCTCGTAGGCGGTCTCCAGCTGCCGGTTGGCGAACTCCAGCTCGCCCTGCAGCGACTGGTACCGGGTGACGTCCTCGAAGATGATCGTGGTGCCCAGCAGGGCGCCGTCCTCGCGGTAGAGCGGGACGACCTGGACGTCGAACACCGCGGACTCCTGCGCCGGCCGGCGCCGCTCCACCCCGCGGACCCACAGCGGCCGGCGGGCCGCCTGGGCCTCGCTGATCGTGCCGCGCAGCTCGACCGGGCGGTAGGAGAGCTCCAGGTCCTGGAACGGCCGACCGACGTCGCGCTGGTCGACCCCGAACGTGCGCGCCGCCTGGTGGTTGACCATGGCCAGCCGGCCGTCGGCGTCCAGCGCGAGCTGCGCGGCCGGGGCCGACAGCATGGCCTCGCGGCGGAGCCGGGCCAGGTCGCCGCCGGAGCCCTCCGCAAGGTCGCGCGCGAGCTCCGGCCCCTGCCGGCGGTCGGTCGGCCGCCCGGCCGACCGCTTGCGGAAGAACCTCCGGGTCAGGTCGACGGGGGTGAACAGCTGCCCGTGCGACAGCAACATCTCCGCCTTGCCCAGGAAGAGCAGCCCGTCCGGGTTCAGCGCGAAGTGCAGCCGGCCGAGGATCCGGTCCTGCGTCTCGGCGGTGAAGTACATCAGCGTGTTGCGGCACAGCAGCAGGTCGACGTGCGAGATCGGGGCGTCCTGCACCAGGTCGTTGCGGCCGAAGATGACCGTGCGGCGCAGGTCCTTGCGGAACGCCCAGCGGGAGCCCTCGGGGGTGAAGTACGCCTCGACCTGCTCGGCGGTCAGCCCGGTCATCTCGCGCTCGGTGAACACTGCCGCCCGCGCCTGCGCGAGGGCCTCCTCGTCGACGTCGGTCGCGTAGATCTTCACCCGTGCCCGGAACTGCTCGGTGCCCAGCGCGTCGGCCAGCAGGATCGCCAGGCTGTACGCCTCCTGCCCGGACGCGCACCCGGCGCTCCAGATGCGGATGACCGGTCCGCTGGTCGCCAGCAGCTCCGGGAGCAGCCGCTCCCGGAGGTGGTCCCAGGATGCGCGGTCGCGGAAGAAGCTCGTGACGTTGATGAGGATGGTGTTGAACAGCGGGGTGAACTCCTCGGGGTGCACCTCGAGGAAGTCCTGGTAGGCGGCGACCGACGTGATGCCGATGTCGGTCATCCGCCGCCGTACCCGGCGCACCAGGCTGGGCCGCTTGTAGCCGGTGAAGTCGAACGCGCGCCGTTCCCGGAGGAAGACCAGCAGGTCCTCGAAGTCCGGGTCCCGGCCGGCCGCCTCCGCCCCGTCGAGCTCGGTGCCGTCGAGGTCCGGGTCGAGAGCGCTGCCGGGGTCCACGGGGTGCCCGTCGTCCTTGCTCATCCGAGCTCACCGTCCCGTTCCTCGTCGCGGTCGGTAACCGGGTCCCCGAGCCGGTCACCGACCGGGCTGCTCACCGGGCCGTGCTCGGCGTCGCCGTCCTGCAGCAGGTGGCGGATCACCAGCGCTGCCCGGTGGGACTCGTCGTGCCGGGCGAAGAAGGTGCGCGCGGTCAGCGCGTGCCCGTTCCGGTCAGCGCGCTCCCCCATCCGGCGGCTCAGCGCCGCCCGCTCCTCCAGCCCGCGCAACGCCGTCCAGAGCGCGCTCTCCAGTGCTTGCGCCTGCTCGGCCAGCAGCGACTCCGGCGACCAGGCGTGCCCCACCCGGCACCGGTACCGCTCCAGGCCCCCCTCCGACAGGGAGAACAGCGCGCCGTGGCAGGACGGGCAGCCGAAGCCGGACGGCGTGCCGGGGCGGTCGTCGGCGTTGAGCGCCGTCGCGTCGAAGTCCGCCATCGCCGTCTCCGTCTCCATCAGCGCGGTCGCCGGTGGACCGACCGCGGGGTCGACCGGCTCCTCGAGCAGGTGGGCGAGCAGCTCGCCCATCGCGGCGACCGGTACGGCGTGCTCGGCACCGCCGACCTCCAGCGCGTGCCGCGGCATGCTGGGGTACACGGCGTCGTCGGGGTCCTGGACGACGACGAGCCCGCCGCGGCTGCGGACCGCGATCGTCCCCGCCGTGCCGTCGTCCAGCGCACCGGACAGCACGACGCCCACCGTGCGGGCACCCCGGGCCCGGGCCGCCGAACGGAACAGCACGTCGACCGCGGGCCGGTGGCCGTTCTCGCGCGGGCCGCGGGACAGCGCGACGTGGCCGTCGACCACCATGAGGTGGCGGTCGGGCACGGCCACCAGCACGGTCCCCGGCTCGAGTGCGTCGCCGTCCTGGGCCTGCCGGACGGGCAAAGCGGACGCCCGGTCCAGGATGGCCGGCAACGCGCTCGGCGACGAGGCAGGCATGTGCAGCACGACGAGGACGGCCGCCGGCAGCCCGGCGGGGAGGCTGCCCAGCAGCCCGCGCAGCGCCTCCACCCCGCCCGCCGACGCACCGACCACGATCAGGTCCCGCCGAGCCACGATCCACTCTCCGATCTGCGTCCCCCGGGCGCGGGCTGGCGCAGGTGGGTGGGGAAACCGTAGTTGCCCCACCCGCCGACGGCGTACCGACGACCCCCGGGATCCGGCCGGGGAACTGGCAGACCCGCGCCGACCCCGCCGCCGGCGGTCCGTTCGCCCGGCGGGTGTCCGTGCCCGGCTGAGGACCGACGGACAGGAGTGACCCTGTGTGACGGCACGACCACGGCATCACACGCCGAGTTCCCCGGCTCGTGGCTGTCCATGGGTCAGGCTGTCCAGGTGACGACCTCCGCACCCCAGACGCCCGGGCCCGGCGCGCCCGGACCCGGCCCCGCCGGGCCGACCGGCGCCACCCGGGCGCGGCTGCGCGCCGCGGACCTGCTGCTGGCCGACCGCGGCCAGCTCGTCCGCGCCCTCTTCCTCGCCGCGCCGATCGCCAAGGCCGTCGTCGACCCCGACGGCACCCTGCTCGTGGTCAACCCGGCGCTGTGCACGCTCACCGGGTGGAGCTACGACCAGCTGGTCGGTGCGCACCTCGACGTGCTCGCCCACCCGGACGACGTCCCGCTCGCCGACCGGGCCGCCGAGCCCGCCCCCGGCGCCCCGCTGCTGGACCCGCAGCTGCAGGTCGAGGGCGAGCGGCCGCTGCTGCGCGCCGACGGCGAGACGGTCTGGGTCGAGCAGACCCAGGAGACCGTGCACCACCCCGACGGCACCGTGCAGTTCGTCGTCGTCGCGATGGTCGACGTCACCGACCGCCGCCGCGCCGAGGACGACCTGGTGCAGCGCGCCCTGGTCGACCCGCTCACCGGGCTGCCCAACCGCCGCGCGCTGGCCGACCGGCTGGCCCACGCGCTGGTCGTCTCCCGCCGGCGCGGCACCCCCGTCGGGCTGCTGCACCTGGACCTCGACCGGTTCACCGCGGTCAACGACTCCCTGGGCCACGAGGGCGGCGACCAGCTGCTCTGCCAGGTGGCCGACCGGCTGCGCTGGTGCACCCGGGCGGAGGACACCGCGGTCCGCTTCGGCGCCGACGAGTTCCTCGTGCTCGCCGAGGACGTCGAGGACCTCGACGCCCTGCGCACCCTGGCCGACCGCCTGCTCGCGGTGCTCGACGAGCCGTTCGTCGTCGAGGACCGGGAGATCACCCTGTCCGCCAGCGTCGGCATCACCCTGGGCAGCGACATCGCGCCCGAGGCCCTGCTCCGGCAGGCACACAGCGCGCTCGCCCGGGCCAAGGCCAGCGGTGGCCGCGGCCGGATCGAGGTCCACGACGACGCGCTCGGCGAGGGCTACGTCGACCAGCTGCAGCTGGAGAACGACCTGCGGCACGCCCTCGAGGCCGGCGAGCTCCGGCTGTTCTACCAACCGATCGTCGCGCTCTCCGACGAGCGGCTGCTCGGCTACGAGGCCCTCATCCGCTGGCAGCACCCCACCCGCGGGCTGCTCCCGCCGGCCGCCTTCCTGGCCGCGGCCGAGGACAACCGGCTCACCTCCCGGCTGGGTGCCTGGGTGCTGCACCAGGCCTGCTGGGACGCCGCGGGCTGGGACGAGCACCTGCGGGTGCACGTGAACATCTCCGCCCGGCACCTGGCCGAGCCCGGCTTCAGCGAGCTGGTCGAGGACGCGTTGACCCAGTCGGGGCTGGCTCCCGACCGGCTGGAGCTGGAGATCACCGAGTCGACGGCGCTGTTCGCCGCCGACGCGACGCTGCAGGCCATCGACGAGGTCACCGAGGCCGGCGTCACGCTCGCGCTCGACGACTTCGGCACCGGCTACTCCGCGATCAGCGCGCTGCACCGGCTGCCCATCCACACGGTGAAGATCGACCGGTCGTTCGTCGCCGACGTCGTCACCGAGCCGGCCACCGCCGCGCTCGTGCAGGGGCTGCTCCAGCTCGGGCAGGGCATGGGCCTGCAGGTCATCGCCGAGGGCATCGAGGACGGCGAGCAGGCCCGCTGGCTGCTCGAGCACGGCTGCGCCATGGCGCAGGGCTACGCCTTCGGCCGTCCCGCGCCCCTGCCGGCGCGGGACCTGGAGGAGCCGCCGGCCCCGCACGACCTCTCCGCGCTGGACCTGCCGCCGGTGCCCCCGCGGGCCGAGGGCGTCAGCCGGACCGTCGACACCGGCTGGCCGGCCGACGACCAGACCGCCGACCACGCCGCCGCCGAGGCGGTCGGTCCCAGCACCGACCGGTTCGCGGCGCCCCAGGTCGACCACTCGGCGCCGTCGACCGACCGGTTCGCCGCCCCGGCCACCGGCGGGTTCACCGCGCCGGCCACCGACGAGTTCACCGCGCCGCCCACCGGCGAGTTCGGCGCACCGGCCACCGGCGGCTTCCCGGCCCCGGCCACCGGCGGCTTCCCGGCCCCGGCCACCGGCGGCTTCCGGGCCCCGCGCCACGGCGCGGCCGGCACCGGTGGGCTGCGCGCGGTCCCGGACCTGCCCCCGGCGCAGCCGCTCGAGGAGCCGGCGACCGAGGGACGGCACGGTGAGCGCCGCTCGGCCGACCGCGGCGAGGAGGACCGCCGCTCGGTCGACCTCGGGCCCGTCGCCCGCGGCGCCGACGACGACCTGCGGGCCCGGCTCGCCGAGCTGGCCGACCTCCCCGGCCTCGAGCAGCTGGCCGCCGCCATGGACGCCGCCGCGCGCACCTGGAGCACGGCGACCAGCGAGCAGCCCGCCGTCGAGGACCCGGCCACCCCCGCGGTCGGCTGGGCCGCCGCCCGCGAGGACGTCGTCTGGCTGTCCGACACCGCGGGTGACGTGCCCGCACCGCGCGTCGTCCCCGGTGACCTGCCCGAGCCGCGGCGCCCGGCCGACCCCTCGCCGCGGAACCGGCGGGCGGAGCCGGCGTCCGGACCGTTCCGCCGTCCGGACGCCGGCGACCTGGACTGACCCACCACCGACGCGAACGGCCGGTCCCCCCCCCGGGGGCCCCGCCGGGGCGGATCCCGCCGGACAGGGGCCCGGGGGGGTCCCCCGAAACGCGGGGGGGCCACCCGCCGGCCGGCCCGGAC